>JAGUXE010000332.1 GCA_020061995.1 Ignavibacteriales bacterium
ACTTCGTTGACTATAAAGACCAAGCATATATGAACTTTTCAAGTCAATTTATGGAATTAACAAAAAAAGAAATCAATAGAAATCATGTGTATGGTTATGACGCTGCATCATTTCTACTTGGCATTTTTCAGACGAACATAAATCGAAATACAAATAATTTTGAATCAATGATATTTAATAACACTCATAGAGGATATCATAATTATTTAAGTTTTGATGACTCAAGAATAAACAACTTTCTAAACGTAGTAAGATATCGCAATAGTGTTTTTGAATTAGTAGACATTTTTAAATTTGAATCAAAATAATTAATATTTTTAAGGTTTAGAATTAGATAAATGAGTACCATTAAAGAATTACCCGAAGATGACAGACCTCGTGAAAAGCTTTTATTGAGAGGTGCGCATAATTTATCTGATTCCGAGTTAATTGCAATTCTTTTGAGAACAGGAAAAAAGGGGAAAACAGTTATCGAAATAGCCCGTGAATTGACAATGGGGCATAAAAACTTGGCGGTGCTCTCAACTCAAAGTTTGGGTTTTTTGACAAAAATAGGTGGAATTGGGAAAGATAAAGCCGCAACTCTTTTAGCCGCCTTCGAAATTGGGAAGCGGATTGCTTATTCAGAATCAAAGTGGATGTCCGATCAAAAAATAACTTCGCCTCAAGATGTGGCAGATTATTTTATACCCCGATTAAAGGATGAAGTAAAGGAGAGGTTTTTGGTTGTATGTTTAAGTTCTTCAAACAAGATAATTAAGTGGGAAGAAATTTCAGTTGGGAATTTGGACTCGAGCATTGTTCACCCCAGAGAAGTCTTCAAAGTGGCAATTGACAATAACGCAAAAAACTTAATTTTGATTCATAATCATCCAAGCGGAAATCCTGAGCCTAGCAGTGAGGATATCGCCATAACAAAAAAACTGATTGAGGTTGGAAAGACTTTTGAGATACCAATTTTTGATCATATAATAATTGCAGGGAATTCTTATACCAGTTTTATTGAGCGGAGATTAATTTAGGAAATTCTTCATATATTCAATAGCTTGGATGTGTATATAGGAGAATAAATAAAAAAATTTGTATTTAGTTACCAAATTCGTTTATTTTAAACAGTAAATAAATCGAATTTTCTTGAAACTTTAGTTTTTATCGATTAAATTTGAAATCACTTTAACTAAAAAATAACTTAAACGGAGGAAATCCTATGAAGATACTGAATGGTGTTAAAAACATGGCAGTAGTTGGCGTGTTCGCATTAGTAACTGCTTTCGTTGCAGGATGCAGCAGTGGTCCTTCTCTTGAACAACTTGCAGAATTAGAATCTCTTAAAAAAGAAATCTCGTCTTTAGAGAGAGACCTTAATTCAGCTAAGGATGAAAGAAGCAGACTTGATAAAGAAATTGCAGAAAAAAACAAACGCTTACAAGAGTGTGCAAAATTGAAACAAGAAACTCAAGCTAATTTAGAGAAAATGAAAAAGTAATTTTCAATTAAGAATTTAACCGGAGGAATTTTATGAAATTAAATAAGTTTTTCGCAATGTTCTTTGCTTTGTCGTTCGTTCTTTCAATTTCGACCTTTGCTCAGGAAGAAATGACCATGGAACAATGGCAAGCTGAAATGAATCGTTTGAAAGCACGTAAAGAAAGTTTACAAAAAGAATCAACAGCTCTTCAAACCGATGTCAATAATTTAAAGACCAATTTGGCAAATATTCAATCATATGATGATTGTATGGATGACTTACACAAATTGGTTAATTCATCTAAAGGGGATGTAGATAACTTTAGAAAAGCAGTTTCTGAATTAGAAGGAAAGATTAGAAGAAAAGAAGGACCAAAAGCTGATAGAGAAAAAGATTTAGCAGCTCTCCAAATGAATAAAGTTGGTGCCTTACCTGAATTTTATGACAAACTTTTTAATCAATTACCAAAAATGTTAGCTGATTGGGTTGAAGCTCCAACAGAAATCAGCTACTCAGTAGTTAAGGGCGATCACCTATGGGGAATTGCTCGTAAGAAAGAACATTACGGTAATGGTTTTGCTTGGAATAAAATTTATAATGCTAACAGAGATCAAATTAAAAATCCTGATTTGATTTTCCCTAAACAAAACTTCAAAATTCCTAATTTAACTGAAGAAGAAAAAGCTAAATATGACAGAATTAAGAAAAATTACAAACCTGCTCCTGTTCAATAGTAGTTTTTTCATAAATCTTGTTTGATTTTTTATTAAAGCCCTTTTCATTTATTTGATTAGGGCTTTTTTATTTGAAAGGAAATTATGTCTGATTTTGAACGCCGTATAGTTCTCGAGAATACCGATATGCTCTCATTGTTAGGGACGAATGATAATAATCTTCGACTTCTAGAAAACCGATTTAATACCAGTTTCTCGATTCGTGGTGAAAATGTTTTAATTCGCGGTGAAGAAACTGGAGTCGTTTTAGCAGAAAAAGTTATTAGAGAAATGTCTTATGTATTGAATACAACAGGTAAACTTCGGAATTCGGATGTCTCCACAATTTTGGATTTAGCTCTACATTCAAATGGAACTCTTCAAGATAAAGAGTATGATTCTGTTATACTTTATACTAAAAATGAAGCAATAAAGGCAAAAACTCCAGGTCAGAATAATTACATCAAAGCGATTCAAGAGAACGATATCTGTTTTTCTATTGGACCGGCAGGCACCGGAAAAACTTATCTTGCAGTAGCCTTAGCGGTCGCAGCAATGAAGAAAGGTATTGTCAATAAGATAGTTTTAGCAAGACCGGCTGTAGAAGCAGGCGAAAGTCTTGGGTTTTTGCCCGGAGATTTTCGAGAAAAAATTGATCCTTATCTGCGCCCCTTGTATGATGCGTTAGATGAAATGCTGCCTCAGGAAAAACTAAAAAATTTCATAGAAAAAAAACTTATCGAAATTGTTCCGCTCGCTTATATGAGAGGCAGAACTCTTAATTATTCCTATGTAATTTTAGACGAAGCACAAAATGCTACCGATACTCAAATGAAAATGTTTTTAACCCGACTCGGTTCAAGTTCTAAAGCGATTATTACAGGTGACATCACACAGATTGACCTTCCAACTAGACAAGTTAGCGGTTTGGTTAAAGCACAAGAGATATTGAAAAACATCAAAGGTATCGGATTCGTCTATTTTGATAAAAGTGATGTTGTGAGACATCGTTTAGTAAAAGATATTATTGATGCTTATGAAAAATTTTATGACCGTGAAAAGAAATAACAATCAATCTCACAATTCTTTTTTGCTTTCATTCCAATAGAAATCCATTTCTGAGAGGTTTGATTTGGTGATATGGCTCCCTTTTTCATCAAGTTTTAGTTCGATAAATCTAAAGCGTTTCTCAAATTTAGTGCAAGCTTTTCTTAAAGCATTTTCCGGATTTAAATTTAGGAATCTAGAGTAATTTGTTAATGCAAAAAGGATATCTCCAAATTCCTCTTCAATTTTTTCCGGCGAATCAATATTTTCAATTTCTTGAAGTTCATTTATTTCTTCAACTACTTTTCCCCACACATCCTCTTTATTTTTCCAATCAAATCCTACTTTAGATGCTTTTTCTTGCATTCTATGGGCGCGTAAAAGTGCCGGCATTGCGGCCGGTAAACCATCTAAAACAGATGAACGACCTTCAGTTAATTTGATAGTTTCCCAATTCTTTTTAACATCATTTGAATTATTAACTTCTGTCGTAGAAAATATATGTGGATGTCTACGTATCATTTTTTCGCTTATCGAATCTATTACTTCGTCAATTGAGAAATGTCCACTTTCTTCAGCTATTATAGTATGAAATACAACATGAAGTAATAAATCTCCCAATTCTTTTTTTAGCTCCATGAAATCTTTATCATCAATAGCATGAACCACCTCATAAGCTTCTTCAAGTGTTGATGCTTTAATTGAATCATTACTCTGTTCTCTATCCCACGGACATTCTTTTCTTAATCTTTTTACTATATCTACAAATTCATTAAATTTGACATCGGACATTATATATTTCCTTTTATAATAGAATTAATTAATAAGTACTTAAAATAAACTATCAGGGTAGAAAAATGAAACAAATTGAAGAAAGACTAAAAGAATTAAATATCGAAATTCCTGAACCGGCTAAACCACTTGCCGCTTATATCCCGGCAATAAAAATTGATAAATATGTCTATACATCCGGACAACTTCCTTTTGTTAAAGGAGAATTGAAATTCAAAGGAAAAGTAGGCAAAGATGTTTCTGAAGAAGAAGCTCAAGAAGCAGCTGCATTTTCCATCATGAATTGTCTTGGTGCGGTAAAGTCAGTTATCGGTTCTTTGGAAGATATCGAACAGATAGTTAAATTGACTGTGTTTGTAAATAGTGCTGAGACTTTCACAAATCAGCCTAAAGTTGCTAATGGTGCCTCTGAATTACTTCAGAAAATATTTGATGAAAAAGGAAGACATACCCGAAGTGCGGTGGGTGTCAGTGAACTTCCATTAGATGCACCTGTTGAAATTGAAATGATTGTAAAATTAAAATAAATTCGGACTCTAATTTTAATATTGTAAGAAATTACTTTAGTAGGTATGACTCAAAACCCTAATAAAAATCGTGTTATTTTTTTAGATTTAATAAGAGCTTTTGCTGTATTAAATATGGTTCAAGGTCATACGGTGGATGTATTGCTTGGAAATGAATTTAGAATTATGGATAATCCCTTATTCGCATTATGGTTTAATAACAGGGGATTGACTGCACCAATATTTTTATTCACAGCGGGTACTACTTTCACATATTTATTCAGACTCCATAAAGAATCTTTTCAAAATAATCCGAGAGTGATAAGGGGAATCCAAAGAGTATTACTGTTAATTGGTTTGGGTTATTTATTGCGTTATCCAACCCCGTATATCTTTTATTTTGAGGATGTTGGGATTCAACAATGGAACATTTTTTTTGCTGTTGATGTATTACAATTAATCGGTTTTGGATTATTGTTCATACTATTGGCATTCTATTTATCCGATAAACTGAAGATTGGTGATTTTATTATTTTTCCGGTATTTATTGGATTGAATATTCTTGGTTATGCAATATTTGAAAATATTGCTTGGAAAGAATTTCTGCATCCGGTTTTCGCCGGTTATATGTACAAGGGAACAGGTTCTAATTTCCCATTATTCCCTTGGTTAACATATTTATTTTGTGGCGCTATCTTGGGTAGTTATCTCGCAAAAAATGCTCAAGTATTTAAAACTGTAAAGTTTTCGGTTGGACTTATAGTGATAGGAATTCTCTTTATACTTTCAGCATTTCTTTTCGATCTCTTTGAAATTTATTTCTGGGGGAAAAGTTATTTTTGGACTACTAGTCCAAATTTGGTTTTTGTAAGAATTGGAATTGTTTTATTGTTAACATCAATGTTTTCTTTTATTTCTATTAAGATGACATCAATTCCGAAAATACTTATTCTTTTGGGTAGAAATACTTTATTGATTTACATCGTCCATTTGCTAATCCTTTATGGCAGTCCTTGGAATGTAGGATTAATAAAATATTTCGATAAATCACTTGATCCAATAACCACAATGGTGATTGCATTAATTATGATAGCGGCAATGATTGGTCTTGTATTGTTAGTCTATTTGTTTAATATTAGAAATAAAGCACTCGTAACATAAAATAGTTAATAACTTGAGAAAATCTTTAAATACTTCCGACTCACCACAAACAGACGATGTTCAAATTGAACAAACTCTTCGCCCCGTTAGGTTTGACGATTTTGTCGGTCAATCAAAAATCACCGATAATTTAAAAATCTTCATTATGGCTGCAAAAAAAAGAGGGGATGCACTTGATCATGTTTTACTTACCGGTCCTCCCGGACTTGGAAAAACCACACTTGCACACATTATTGCAAATGAAATGGGGGTAAAATTAAAATCAACATCGGGACCCGTTTTAGAAAAGCCGGGTGATTTAGCTGGTATTTTAACAAACCTTGAAGAATTTTCTGTTTTGTTTATTGATGAGATACACAGGCTAAGTCCTGTTGTCGAAGAGTTTTTATACTCAGCGATGGAAGATTATAAGCTTGATATAATGATAGATAGCGGACCGAATGCCCGTTCAGTTCAAATCAGTTTACCAAAATATACTTTGGTAGGTGCGACCACAAGAGCGGGAATGTTGACTTCTCCTTTACGTGATCGGTTCGGAATTAAATCACGCTTAGATTATTATGACGCAGCACTAATTAACAAGATTGTTTCGCGTTCTTCAAAAATCTTAGATATCCCTATTGATGCTGATGCTTCGTATGAAATCGCAAAAAGATCACGAGGAACACCTAGAATTGCCAATCGTTTATTAAGACGAACCAGAGATTTTGCTGATTATGAAGACAGAAATAAAATAAGTCTCGATATTTCCCAAAAAGCACTAGCCGCTTTAGAAGTTGATGAGTTTGGTTTAGATGAGATGGATAAAGAAATTCTTCTTACAATTATTGATCGTTTCAATGGCGGACCGGTTGGATTAAACAATCTTGCAGTAGCGGTAAATGAAGATGCAGGAACTATCGAAGAAGTTTATGAACCTTTTTTAATACAACAGGGATTTATTCAAAGAACTCCAAGAGGGAGAGAAGCAACTGATCTTGCATATCAGAGGTTCAACAGAAAACGAAAAACAATTACTAACTTAAATATGTTTGAATAGTTGGAATTAAAATGATTGAAATCGGGAATCTAAAAATTGGTGATAATTTACCCTTTGTATTAATAGCGGGTCCTTGTGTGGTTGAAAGCAAAAGTTTGGTTGACGAAGTTTCTAAAAGAATTTTTGATATAACCTCAGAATTGGAAATTCCATTAATTTTTAAGGCAAGTTATAAGAAAGCTAATCGTACCAGTTTGAATTCATTCATCGGACTTGGTGATGAGGAGGCTTTAACTATTTTGGGAGAGGTTAGGAGCAGACTTAATATTCCGGTAGTCACTGATATTCATACGGAAAAAGAAGCTGAATTTGCCGCTAATTATGTCGATGTTTTACAAATACCCGCCTTTCTCTGCCGACAAACTGATTTATTACTTTCAGCCGGTGAAACAGGAAAAGTTGTTAATATCAAAAAGGGACAATTCCTGGCTCCTGAAGACATGAAGTTTGCTGCAGATAAAGTAGCTTCAACAGGAAATAAAAAAATATTATTAACGGAACGAGGTTCTACTTTCGGATATCATAATCTTGTGGTTGATATGCGCTCACTTGTGATAATGAGAGATCTTGGCTATCCGATTGTTATGGATGCTACTCATTCAGTGCAATTACCGAGTCGTGGGGGATTTTCCGGAGGTGAACCAAAATTTATAAAACCATTGGCAAAAGCAGCTACAGCTGTAGGTATTGATGCTTTGTTTTTAGAAGTGCATCCTAATCCAAAAGAAGCACTTAGTGATGCTGAAAGTCAATTGCCTTTATCCGAATTAAAAGATCTCATAATCGAAATAAAAAAAATAGATAAGGCGATTAAAAATTATTAAATAAGTTCATTAAAAATTTGGAGCTCCATTCATTCAAATAAATTGCTCCGAATAACACGATAAATAGGACAAGGATTATTTTGAAAATCAAGGTAGAATTGTGACAAAAGACGAAATATTGAAAATCGGTAAAAATGTTGTAAAAGTTGAAGCCGAGGCAGTTTTTGATTTGATTGGCAGTATAGATGATTCTTTTTATCAAGCTGTTGATAAGATTTATAATTCACGGGGAAGAGTTGTATTGACGGGAATGGGAAAATCAGGATTAATTGCCCGCAAAATAGTCGCGACAATGAATTCAACCGGAACCGCTGCAATATTTTTACACCCAACCGATGCATTGCACGGTGATTTAGGAATGGTTCGTAAAGAAGATGTAGTCATTTTGTTATCCAAAAGTGGTGCAACTGAAGAGTTGGTTAACCTTCTTCCCATGTTAAAGAGATTAGATGTGACCCTTATCGGGATGGTTGGAAATGTAGAATCGAAAATTGCGAGGGGAGTTGATATTATACTAAATGTGACTGTAAAAGAGGAAGCATGTCCATTTGATCTTGCCCCAACCGCATCAACAACGGCAACACTTGCAATGGGGGATGCGCTCTCTGTCTGTTTATTAGAGAGAAAAGGTTTTACAGAACAAGATTTTGCATTGCTTCATCCGGGTGGTAGTTTGGGAAAAAGATTGTCACTTAAAATTAGTGAAATAATGATTAGCGGAAATGATGTCCCCATTGTTTCAAAAGATGCTTCTATCAAAGATACAATATTAGAAATAACTTCAAAGAGACTTGGAACAACTTCTGTTGTCGATGGATCAGGAAAACTAATTGGGGTAATAACTGATGGTGATTTGCGAAGATTACTCGAAAGGACATTGGATATAAAAGATTTAAAAGCTGTGGATATCATGAGCAAAAATCCAAAAGTAATTTCTGATGATGTTCTTGCTTCATTCGCACTGCAGATTATGGAATCTTATAAAATAACTTCATTGATTGTTACTTGTCAAAAATCAAAACCAATAGGAATTGTTCACTTGCATGATCTTTTAAATTTAGGTCTGAAAGTAAGATGAAAAAAATTTTATTTCTTATCACTTTGTTAGCAATTGGCTGCGGTTCGGAACGGGTGAAACCAATTGTTGATACTTCCATAAACATCAAAGAATTGCCGGCACAAGAGAGCTGGAAATCGAAAATACTTTTTACTGATTCCGGTAAAACTAAAGCGATACTATGGTCAGGTCACATTAGAGTCTACGTAACATCAATGGAGACGCTTTTAGATGATAGTGTTAAAGTTGATTTTTATAATCCGCTTGAAGTAAAAACAACAACTATGACATCTATGAGAGGAAGAATTGATGATAAATCAAAAAACCTTTATGCAATTGAAAATGTTATAGCGATAAATGATAGTGGAGTTACATTAAAAAGTGAAGAACTGATTTGGAGAAATTCGGATCAAAAAATTGTAACGGATAAGTTCGTTACAATTACAACTCCAACCGAAAATATTCAGGGATACGGATTGGAATCTGACCAGCAATTAAAAAACTATATCATATATAAACCGGTTTATGTAACTCAATCTGATTCACTTAAATGAAAATTAATCTATTTATTTTGTTATTTCTATTATCCATGCTTCATCTTGAAACAGTTACACAAACAGAATCAAGTCTAATTACTGTAATTGGAAAGGAATTAATTGGAAGAGTTGAAAATGGCGAATCGGTTCGAGAAGTTCGAGGTGATGTAGTATTAACGCAAGGGAATGTAGTTATTACCTGTGATTTGGCAATTCAGTATTTAGCTCAAAACAATGCTAAATTATTCGGCAATGTTATTATTAAACAGGATTCACTTACCATTACAACTTCGGAAGGTTTTTATTACGGCAATGAAAAAAGAGCTTTCTCCGATAAAGGTGTTAAACTAGACGACCAAAAGGTAATTCTGACAGCCGTGATTGGGGAGTATTTTTTCGATCTGCACAAAGCTCTTTTTGATAAAAACGTAAAACTCTATGACACAATCTCTACAATGACGTCGGACAAATTAATATATTATCGTAGTGAAGATAGAGCCGTATCTACAAGTAATGTGAAAATCATTGATGCGGAAAATATTATTTATGCAGATAGTCTTATTCATAATAGAAGAGAGCAAACCTCATTTGCCTTTAATAATGTCGCCATAAAAAATTTGGGAAATAATTCAATTATCTTCGGGGATCATTTAGAAGATTATCGTTTAAAAAATTATTCCTTAATTGATTCCAATCCTTTGTTGATTCAAATTGATACATCTAAAAGCAACAATGATTCGACTATAATCGTCGATACCATGATTATAAAATCGATGATAATGGAGGCTTTCCGAGATTCATCAAATCATTTTGTTGCAAAAGATTCAGTTAAAATTCTTAGAGGTGAATTTGCTTCGGTAAATGATTTAACTATTTATTATCGGGATTTAGATAAGATTCATATTTATAAAATCAGTGACTCAACTTCCACCCCGGTTATGTGGTTTGAAAATTCACAACTTTCAGGAGATACTATTTTTATTCATCTTGAAGAAAAAAAAATAAAAAAGATGGATATATTAAATAATTCACTAATTGTTTCGCAAAATATTGACTTCCCGTCAAGGTATGATCAAGTGACAGGTAATAATGTCACACTTCATTTTGAAGATGATGGATTAAAAATGACTGAAGTATTTGAAAATGTACTAAGCATCTATTATCTTTATGAAGAGGCTGAACCAAATGGTTTGATGAAAGCTAGTTCCAAGGTTGCTATAATTGAATTCACCGAAAAAAAAGTTGATAAAGTTCGTTTATATGCTGATCCGAATAGTGAATATCACCCTGAGAATTTAGTATCTGGTAAAGAGCAACTATTTTTATTACCTAACTTTGTCTTTTATACAGATAAACCGAAAAAAGAACAACTTCTTACAACTATAAAAAAAGAATTTAACTTTACAAAGTAATAACATGTCATATACAACATTAAGGTCACAGGATTTAATAAAGATTTACAAGAAAAGGACAGTCGTCAATAAAGCTTCTGTTGAAGTTTCGAGAGGAGAGATTGTAGGTTTGCTTGGACCAAACGGTGCAGGTAAAACAACAACTTTTTATATGATGGTCGGAATGGTTAGACCTAATGAAGGAAATGTTTTTCTTGATGATCAAAATATTACTAAAGTCCCTATGTATAAACGTGCAAGAATGGGAATCGGTTACCTTCCGCAAGAAGCATCAATATTTCGCAAGTTAAGTGTCGAAGATAACATTATGGCTGTTCTCCAGATGACAAATCTTTCATTAAAAGAACGTAAAGAAAAAATGGAAAAGCTTCTTGAAGATTTGAGTGTATCGCATATAAGAAAAAGTTTAGGAATGCAGTTAAGCGGTGGTGAAAGAAGAAGAACTGAAATTGCGCGTGCGTTGGCAATGGATCCCGGATTCATACTCTTAGATGAACCTTTCGCCGGTGTTGATCCTATTGCTGTAGAAGATATAATGAATATTGTCGCGAGTTTAAAGACTAGAGGCATCGGAGTATTAATCACAGATCATAATGTACATGAAACATTAAGTATTGTTGATAAAGGATATATCTTGATTAATGGAGTTATTTTCAGATCGGGGACAGCAGAATATTTAGCGGAAGATCAAGAAGTAAGAAAGCTTTATTTAGGTGAGAAGTTCAAACTAGATAGGTACGAGGAGTAAATCATTTTTATAAAAAAGGGGGCTGTTAAACAACAGCCCCCGGTTTTATTACATCTCTTTTTCAGCAATTAATTTTTTATCTTTTACGAACAGACCCGAATCTTCATGCTCTTGAGTTATATACACAATTCCATCATCTTTGTGAGGTTCACCGAATTTAGAATGGATAGATTTTAATCCACCAAGGTACCATCTTGAATCTGTGATATAAACTAAATCTCCAACATCAGCCGACATCTTATCCATATCGTTTTGAGAAAAGTAAATGATGTCTTCTTCACCTTCTTTAATCTTCCAATTAACAGCAACTTTCTCACCTTCACGATTGTTAACTTTACTCCCCTTGAAAAACTCTTTTGCTTTATCCAATGACCAGGAAGTAAGTCCTAATGTTTGTGAAACTTCATCATATTTGACGTAATGTGTTGTAATAATTGCAACCAATATGCTTATGGTAATTGATGATGCTAAAAGTATCCAAACACTTAGTATATTTAGTATTACTAAAACAAATAAAACTATTGAGAGTATTGTCAGTAGAGTAAAGATTAATCTGGAATTACTTTTCTCTCTTATCTTACTAACTAATGTTTTTTGAGATTTGGTTGTAATTGTAATGACTACTGCTACCAATGTACAAGCTAATGTATTATAGAGTGCCTGTATATATGTATAAGGATGTTTTGCATCCATTGGGGTTCCATGATCAAAAGGAGCGATTAGAATTGATGGATAGTTTGAACCAAGAATCATAAGTGTAACTCCACCAACGAATGAAGCTATCACGGCAGCAGGTGTAAACTTTCTCCAGAAAACACCAAGAAATATTGCAACAACTAAAGGTGGTGTTAGAGTAGAATGAAAGAATCCATGAGCCTCATAGACAGTTGGAAAATCCTTAAATAACAAGACTGCTAAAACCCCTAAAACTGTGATTGCTGCTGAAGAATATCTTGCCGCTGAAAGTTCTTTTTTCTCCTGTTCACGTACTGTTCTAAATTTTTCCTTGTAATATTTTTTAAGTGGACGATGAACATCATTAATATAGATAGCAGCAGTTGCGTTAATAAGTGTATCAACAGTTGACATTAAAGCCGCCGTCAACGCAGCCATAATAAAACCAAATACACCTGGCTGAGAGACAAGATTTGCAACCACAACAAATATTTGATCGGGATTAGTGTTTGGGCTAACTAAAGTTGGGTCGGAAACCGAAAGTGCTTTCCCAATCCAACCTGCTCCGGAAACTACTACTGCTGAAATCGGAAGCATAAAAAGGATATTAAATGTTGCAGCTTTTCTCCCTTCATCAACACTTTTAGTTGCCATAAAACGCATAATCAATCCCATGTTCATGAAGAGAAAACCGATTGATCCGGCAACACCATCCTGCCAAAATACTCCGATAAAATTAAAACTTGCAGGTTCGTTGAAATGAGCTAAAGGAAGTTTCCATTCAGGAGGCAGTAGATTCCAAAAAATATGAAATCCCCCTAGATAGTCGACACCAAGAGCGAAAAGAAGTAGACCGGCAAAAAGTAAAATAAATCCTTGTAGTAAATCGGTAAAAATTACGGCAGTTTGTCCACCGAACGTAATATAAAATCCGGTTATAACTGCAATAACTATTACAACACCCATAAGTGTTACATCAAAAGAACTTCCCAAAAGAGTGAAGTGCTCGGGTAATAGAGGTAGAGCAGCTTTCCCGAGAGTTAAAAATCCTATTCCGATGTAACCGATCATATAAAAAAGCAAAAGAACTGTTGCAATAAACCGAGCTGATGGGCTGAATCTTTTTTCGAAATATTCGGGGATGGATCGTATTTTTGTATAGACTATAATTGGCAACCACCCGAATAAAAAGAAAGGAACAAAAAACCAATCATTCATGTAAGCCATTGATGAGGATAAACCGTGCTCAAATCCTTTTGCGGAATATTTTATAAAACTATGACTTCCAACTCCTGTTGCAACAATTGAAAATGCTATCAACCACCAAGAAAATCTTCTTCCGCCAAAAAAGAAATCTGAAGTTGTTCTATTATATCTTCCAAAATAGCTTCCAAACAACATCACGAGGACGAAGTAGACGAGCATGATGATCCAGTCAATTGTTGTTCCGATATTATGATAATTTTCCATTTTTCACCAATATAATGCTGCAATGATTAAAATAGCGTGAATTAACATGAAGTAAAAAAAGCCGAACAGCATAATTTTAGACCATCGTTTATGACTTTTCCTCGATAAGTCTAATGAGCCACTCTTTTTTACAATGTACATTCCTACAAAGAAAAATATTCCTCCAACACCGTAGAGGTAAAGAAAGGGAATCCATGAATTTAATAATGAAGGCATAATTTGTCACCTAATAATAAAAGATTATGATTTCAATTTTAAGAATGCCGGAGGTTTAATCCAAGTAAAATCGGACACCGCTAAGTAAATCTTAAAAATTTAACAATTTATTAACATTCACTGAATACTAATTCCTTTAACTTTGTATTCTGTTAGGAGAAAATTTTGAGGTTTTAATAAAATTTATCAATATTTTTGCCTTACTACGAATAACGACTAAATCAAAGAAAGGGATTGGAAATGAAAAATCAACTATCAATTTATAGTCTTATAACAATACTTGTTTTTACCTCAGTAATGTTTTTTTCTTGCAAGAAAAAAGAAGGTCCGGTTAAGTCTGTAATCTCCATAAAGGGCTCTGATACAATGGTGAATCTTGCTCAAAAATGGGCTGAAGTTTATATGCAACAAAATACAAATGTGTCAATTCAAGTTAGCGGTGGTGGTTCAGGAACAGGAGTAGCCGCACTTTTGAATGGAACGACTGATATCGCAACATCAAGTCGTGAATTAAAACCTAAGGAAGTCGAACTTGCCAAATCAAAAAATATTGTTTACGAGGAGGTTGCGGTAGCTTTGGATGGATTAGCAGTTATAGTTCATCCGTCAAACCCAATTGATAATATTACTATGGAAGAAATAAGAGATGTTTTTGTAGGGAAAATCTCTAATTTTCAAAATTTAAAAGGTGAAAATAAAAAAATTAATTTATATGGTCGTGAGAATAGCAGCGGTACATATGAATTTTTTAAAGATCACGTACTTGGTAAAGATGCTAATGGGAACCCATTTGACTATGCAACTACTACTCAAGTTCTACAAGGAACTGCATCCTTGGCTGAAGCAGTGGCGAAAGATAAAAACGGAATTGCTTATGGCGGAGTAGGTTATTTTGCGCACAGAGATGATGTAAAAATTTTACATGTTAAAAAGGATAAAGAATCAAAAGGTATTTCGCCATCAGAAAACAAAATAGTAAATTATGCCGCAATTTGGAGCGGAGATTATTCTATCTCACGTTCACTATATATGTATATTGCATCAACAAATAATCAGACTGTAAAAGAATTTATCTCTTTTGTTACATCACCTCAGGGACAAAAACTTGTTGAAGAAATGGAATATATCCCTCTTCCTCAAAAAGAAAATTAATTTTTAATCTCTTAAAAGATAATGAGCATAAACAGTAAAAATAATATCACTTTCGAAATCCTTCCGGGGGAATCAACTCTTGGTAAAAAAACTACGAGATTATCGCGGTATAAAGAGTCGCTGATTAAATTATTTTTTACATTGAATGGATTGGCTGCATTAATCTTTATTGTTTTAATATTTATATTTTTGTTCAAGGAAGGGATTAAAGCATTTACTCATATTGGAATATTAGACTTTATATATACAGACCGACTTGATATAAATTATGTAGTTCAGAGAGTATATGAATGGTATCCAACTTCCGAACTTGCAAGGTATTCTCTCATACCTTTGTTGGGTGGAACTTTACTAACTGCTTTACCAGCAACTATAATTTCTTCTATATTTGGTGTGGCAGCAGGTATTTATCTTTCGGAGATTGCGAATCCGAAATTCAGGGAGTTTTTAAAACCTGCAATTGAATTATTTGCTGCAATTCCAACAGTTGTTATTGGTTTTATCATGCTGGCTATCGGCGCAACTTTTTTTCAGGAATTACTTCATCCCCCAAATCGATTGAATGCATTTGTTGCTTCGATGGGATTATCAATTGTTATAATTCCTGTTATTGCATCACTAACTGAAGATGCACTAAGATCAATTCCGATAGATCTCAGGATGGCTTCTTACGGAATGGGAGCGACTAAATGGCAAACCATAAGCAGAGTGATTCTTCCTGCTGCGTTTAGCGGAGTTTCAGCAAGTATCATTCTGGGGTTTGGAAGAGCTGTGGGCGAAACAATGATTGTTCTTATGGCGTCAGGGAATGCGTCAAACTTAACGTTTAATATTTTCAATAGCGTACGAACAATGACTGCCACAATAGCAGCGGAGATGGGAGAAGTTTCTCAAGGTTCGGATCATTATTACGCATTATTCTTTATTGGAATAGTCTTATTTGTAATCACTTTTATTCTTAATCTTTTCGCAGAAATGATAATATTTAAAATGCGAAAAAAGAATACTTTTTAATCAAAGGAATTGAATTGGAGTTATCAAGAAAAAAGAAAGATGTTTCAGGATTCCTGTTTATCAATTTTACCAGGTTCTTATTCTTTTTTTTAATTCTGATATTATTTGTTTTGATCGGAAAAATTTTCATTGAAGGAATCGGTATAATTAGCTTTGAATTTATATTCGATTCACCTAAAAATAACATGACCGAAGGGGGAATTGGTCCGGCAATTTTCGGTACTATTGCAGTAACCGTTTTTATGGTAATATTTGCAGTTCCACTCGGAGTATTCGCAGCAATTTATTTAAGTGAATATGCAAAAGATTCTTTCTTCTATCGGATAATAAGAACTTCAATAAATAACCTTGCCGGTATTCCCTCAATAGTTTTTGGTTTGTTTGGATTAGGTTTTTTCATACTTTTTGTAGGAAAAAATTTAGACAATGTACTTGAAACAGGTTTACTATTTGGACAGCCTGCACTGCTTTGGGCATCTTCAACGCTCGCTGTATTAGTTCTACCTATAGTTATCGTCTCAACCTTAGAAGCATTGAATTCTGTCCCCAAAAGTCATCGTGATGCTTCGTACGGATTAGGAGCTTCTAAATGGCAAACGATAAAAAGTGTTGTACTTCCGCAGGCTAGACCTGGAATTTTAACTGGAACAATTTTAGCGATAAGTCGTGGTGTTGGTGAGACTGCTCCAATTTTATTTCTTGGCTGTGCATTTTTCTTACCGAATTTACCTGTTGCAGATTTATGTATTGGAGACTATTGTATTCCGATGATTAATCCGACCGAACAATTTATGTATCTTGCTTATCATATTTTTATTTTGGCAACACAATCATCAAATCCAACTAAAACACTACCGTTACAGTATGGAGCAACATTGGTATTAATTGCTTTGACAATTATTTTGAATATTACGGCAATTATATTTAGATATAAATTTAGAAAAACTCTTGGGAGAAATTGATAACAATCGGTTTTATTAAACTATGAAAGATGTAAAAATTTCGATTAAGGACCTTAATCTCTATTATGGTACCAAACAAGCACTAAAGAATATTTCATTAAATATTCCTTCAAAACAAGTCACCGCCTTTATCGGTCCTTCGGGATGTGGTAAATCAACTTTCTTGAGGACATTAAATCGAATGAATGATTTAATTGATTCAGTTAATATTACCGGTGAAGTTTTAATTGATGGAATAGAAATTTATGATAAATCACTTGATGTTGTTAATCTTCGAAAAAGAGTTGGAATGGTTTTTCAAAAGTCAAATCTTTTTCCGAAAACTATTTATGAAAATTTAGTTTTCGGATTGCGACTTAATGGGATTAGCGATAAAAATACTCTTCTTGAAACTGCTGAAATCACTTGTAAACAGGCAGCAATATGGGATGAAGTTAAAGATCGTCTAAATGAACCTGCTTTAAGTCTGTCTGGTGGACAATAACAAAGGCTTTGCATCGCAAGAGCTCTTGCAGTTAAACCTGAAATTCTATTAATGGATGAACCTGCAAGTGCGCTTGATCCTATTTCTACCGCCAAGATTGAAGAACTTATTCATGATCTAAAAACTAAATATACAATCGTTATTGTAACTCATAATATGCAGCAAGCTGCAAGAGTTAGTGATTTAACAGCTTTTTTCTATATTGGTGAATTAATTGAATATGATAAAACTGCAAAAATATTTACAAATCCTTCATTGAAGCAAACTGAGGATTATGTAACAGGAAGATTCGGCTAAAAATTTAAATTGTTAAAGGATTAAATTATGGATCGTCATTTCGACATTCAACTTGAAAAACTCAAGACAAAAATTATTAGAATGTGCAGTCTTGTTGATGAACAAGTTGAATTTGTAATTAAAGCTTTGGAAGAGGAAAATACTGACCTTGCAAAATTTGTTATCGAGCGAGATGCTAAAGTTGATAAATACGATTTAAAGATAGATAAAATTTGTCAAAAAATATTTGCTTTAAATCAGCCCGTTGCAATGGATCTTCGTTTAATAATGTCAGCATTAACAATTAACACTAACCTTGAGAGAATTGGAGATATTGCTGTAAGCATTGCAAGGAATTTTTTAATCTCCGGGAAAAAACCCGAATTTTATAATAGATTAAAAATTAACGCGATGTCACTCGTTGTTAAGGAAATGATTAAAAATGCAATTGATTCATTCATAGAGAGTAACGCAAAATTAGCACAAAAGGTTATCTCAACAGATGACATACTTGACCAAATGAATGCTGATAATCATAAAATCTTAATCGAAATAATGAAAGAAGATAAAAACAATATCGAACCTGCGGTTGCGTTTTTAGTGATTACAAGAATGATAGAAAGAATGGGAGACCATGCTACAAATATTGCTGAAGATGTTTATTTTATAGTTGAAGCGCAAATGATTAAACATAATTATGAAAAATACATTTTCAATAATGATGTGAAGGAAGAAGAGGAAGAAGATTAATAAGCTTAAGTATTCATTGAAGGGAATAATCGCCCAAAAAAATATAAATATCCATTAACACTATCTTCATAATTATTTGAGACATCTTCCAAAAACTCAAGTTCTTGCGTAAGAGGGATATTATAACTTTGCATTGTCAATGTCTTACTAAATTCAATATTCTTATCATCAGGAATGTCTTTTGCTACAGATGCAACGAACAATCTCACGATACTAATTTCTTTATAAACCAAAACATTTAATAATTCACGCTCAGATTCAAGTCTATTTTCGTAAAGGTTAATTTTTATCAACATAAAGATTAACGGAAAATTAATTTTTAGTTGAATTTTTGTGGAAATGTAAAGGCGTAATCGTTCCTTAAAGGTCATCTCGGAATTAGTTAAAATGGAGTTTAATGTTTCCATCAGCTGATTAATCTCATAATTAACAGTGTCGCTGAAGAGTTCTAGTTTTGAATTAAAATAGTGATAAATTGTTGCTTTACCGATTCGCATATCACGTGCAATTTCATCTAACGTAGTTTTATGCAATCCGTGTTTTGAAAATCGCTTCCGCGCAGCTAGAATTATTTCGTTTTTTCGGTTTTTCATCTTTGACTCTAAAACTTTCACTTTTCTTTTTCGTAAAAATAGTAATAAACAGATTAAATTTACTTTGCTTTTTTTGCCAGTTGTGTCTATTTTTATAATCTTAAATTTTAATATAACAGATCTGGAGAGAATAATATTATGGCTATGATGGCCAAGATGAGAGATTTAGCACCGGCATTTATAATTACTGTCGGAGTATTGTTTGTATTGTTTATGGTTATTTCTGATTCAAATGTTCTTGAAGCGTTTGGAGGAAGAACCAACAATATTGCATCAATTAACGGAACAGATATTACATATCAAGATTTTATGACCTACATTGATAGAGCAAGGGAAAATCAGAAAGCTCAAACTGGTCAGGATGTTGATGAAGAGAATATGGAACAGTTTCGAGATCAGGTTTGGGACGCTGTAGTTACCCAAACATTAACTGAACAGGCGCTTAAGAAATTAGGCATAACGGTTTCAGATGAAGAAATACGAGAAGTTATTCTCGGAGAAAATCCACCCGAATTTCTTAAAAGAAATTTTATTGACTCAACAGGAAAATTCAATCGAGAATTTTTTGAACAAGCTTTATTCGACCCTCGAAATAAAGAAGCTCTACTTCAGGCAGAAGAAGCTGTACGTCAAACTTTACTAAGTCAAAAATTAGAAAGCACATTATACGCCACCATTACTGTAAGCGAAGCAGAAATAAAACAACGCTTTATTGATCAAAATATAAAAATGACGGCTGATTGGGTTATCGTTGATGTGAATTCTATTCCGGATTCAACTGCAACAGTTACAGATTCGGAGTTAAGTAAATATTATAAAGAAAATCCGGATAAATTTAGTGTTGAGGCTCAACGTAAATTAAAATATGTTAATTTCAAATTAGCTCCATCCAGAAAAGATAGCAATGCTGTCCTTCAAAATCTACAGAATGTTATGGAGAGACTTAAATCTGACACAACTGATTTTAAATCTTATGTTGATATTTATTCTGAAACACCTTATAGTCGTGACACTGTCTCAATTGAGTCTCTACCTGCTAGCGTTGGTTCAGAAATAGTTAAAGCATCTTTGGGAACAATAATAGGTCCAGTTACCACACCTCAAGGCTATGGAATTTACAAGTTGATAGGGACTTCCCCCTCAACAGAAGTTTTAGCAAAAGCTTCCCATGTATTAGTTCAGTCAACTGGTGATGATGCCAAGGATTTTGCAGAAGCAACTCAGATTTACGAAGATTTAATTAAGGGAGCAAATTTTGCTAGTATTGCCATACAAAAATCTAAAGATCCCGGAAGCGCTGCAAATGGTGGGGATTTAGGTTGGTTTGGAAAGGGTAGAATGGTAAAAGAATTTGAAGATGCTTGCTTTAATGGTCCGGTGAATGTTGTTCAGAAACCTGTTAAGACTACATACGGTTATCATATTATAAAAGTCACTGATAAAATTAACAGGAAGTTTATAGTCGAAAAAATTACAAATGCAGTAAAGTTTTCGGCAACCACCCGCGATGAAATTTTTAATCAAGCAACTGATTTTGCATATTTAGCTGAGAAAAATGGTTTTGAAAAGGAAGCAGAATTAGGGAAATATCAGATTAATGAATCAACTCCTTTTAACAAAGATGTTTATGCTGTCCCAGGAATAGGTTACAATAAAGGTCTTGTTGATTTTGCTTTTGATAACGGGCAGAATACAGTTAGCGGTGTCTATAAAACTACTAATGGTTATACTGTTGTTTTAGTAAGTGAAATTATTAATGCTGGAATAAAGCCCTTCGAAGAAGTTAAAGCTGAGGTTGAAAACTCGGTTAAACGTGAAAAGAAGTTTGAGAAAGCTCTTAATATCACCAAGAATATAAAATCCAAAGTTGGTAATGATTTATCAAGGGCGAAAGATATTTATTCTTTTGCCAGATATGACACTTCGGTTAGCTTTACAACTGCAGGTTCAATTCCAAAATTGGGAGTTGAGTATGCCGTTAGTGCTACTGCCTTTGAACAAAAAGTTAACACAGTCTCCGAACCTGTAAGAGGATTAAGAGGTTATTACTTAATCAGAACTTTGTCAAGGACTGAATTTGATAAAAATGCATTTTCTATGCAAAGAAATTCATTGAGAGATAATTTGTATCAAGAAAAAAAGAATTCTTATTATCAACAATGGATTGCTAATTTGAAGGAAACTGCAAAAATAACAGATAACAGGCATATCTTTTTTGGTCGTTAATGGCTTTTAATATTTATCCCTCTTCATTAATTTGAAGAGGGATTTTTTATTTTAAATTGAACTATTCTTATCGAAAATCTCCAATGATTTTTATGTTAATTACTTAATTCTATCAGATGAAAACTAAAACAATTTTTCTGACCGGATTCATGGGCTCCGGGAAAACAACTCTCGGTCAAATTCTGGCAAATTCGATAGGGTGGGATTTTATTGATTTGGATAAAGAAATTGAGACAAAATTTAAACTGAAAATTGCTGAGATATTCAAACTGCATGGGGAAAAGTATTTTAGGGAAATTGAATCAGAAACCCTCATCGACGTTTGTAGATTAAATAACACTATCATTTCGCTTGGTGGAGGAACAATCACAATCCCGGAGAATCTGAGATTGATAAAAGATTCAGGTAAGACTATTTATATTAAAAGTAGTCCTGAAGATATTTATTTCAGATTAAGATATAAAACTAATAGACCACTTTTTCAGGGAATGGATAATAAACTTCTCTCGAAAGAAGAAGCAATTGCACGTATAAAACAGATGATAGCTGAAAGAGAGAAATTCTATTCCACTGCGGATCTTACTTTTAATGTAGAAAAAACGGAAGTTGGGAAAGCTGTGGATCTACTAGTAAAATTGATTTATAAAAAATTTTTATGAGGGAATCGTGAAAAAACTAAAAATTGAACTTGTGAATAAAACCTCTAGAATTTTAATTGATAAAAATATTGTGTTAACGGAAGTTACTAAACTCAAGAAAAGTGATTCAATTAAAAGTGTTTTTATTGTTATAGATAAAAATGTGAGCCGCCTTTATCCTTCATTGATTAATTTTTTTAAGAATGAATTTGAGAAAGTTGCATTTTACAACTTTAATTCAAATGAAGTGAACAAATCATTAAACAGCGTTGAACAAATACTAATAAAACTATCAAAGGAGAATTTTGGAAGAGATTCATGGTTGATCAGTATTGGAGGAGGAATTACAGGTGACATTGCAGGGTTTGCAGCCTCTATTTATATGCGCGGTATTAAGCTTATTCAGATTCCCACAACTCTTTTAGCTGCAGTTGATAGTTCAGTTGGTGGAAAAACGGGTGTTAATTTTTGCAATAAAAAGAATATCGTTGGCACATTCTATCAACCTGATTACATACTTATTGATTCAGAATTTTTTAATACTCTACCCAAGGATGAAATAATTTGCGGTTTGGGGGAAGTTATAAAATATGGTTATTTATATGATTCCAATCTTTATAAGTTTATTCATGAAAATATTGATGGTTTAGTAAAATTGGACGCAATAGCAATCGAAAAAATAATTCATTATGCAATTAAAATTAAAGCGGCTATTGTTTCACAAGATGAAAAAGAAGAAAGCATACGAAAAGTTTTGAATTTGGGGCATACATTCGCTCATGCACTTGAAAGTAGCCTTAACTTTAATATTAAGCACGGTGAAGCAGTAATTGCAGGGATTAGATGTTCACTTTTCCTTTCATACATAAAAGGTTTTCTCCATGAGAATGAATTATCAAATTTATTATCTTTAAGCCTTACTCTTAACCTAAATCCTTCAAAAATGAGATTTAAATATTCATCGGTTTATAAAGCGATGTTCTCAGATAAGAAAAACAGAAATGGTAAAAT
>JAGUXE010000403.1 GCA_020061995.1 Ignavibacteriales bacterium
TACATAAAATTACCATAAACAGATAAACTTAAGAATATCAATGAAAATACAGCATACCTAAATAACCCTGTTTGAAGACATTTGTGTATACAGTATAAGACAATGGGGATAAAGTAATATAAATGAAAATTCCACCATATCTGCGGATACCAGATATTTGTCCCCAACAAAGTAATCAAGACAAAAAAGATGGTTTTTCTGTTTCGGTAATATAACGATGAGAGCAAAATAACCCCTAACAAAAAGAATAACTCTTCAAACCACAGGAGAAAATAAAATAAATAGAGGTAATTAATATTTTTTACAAATAATCCCGTTAAATAAAAGACGGGGGTAAGCAGATTCAGTTGGGGCGTAAAATAATAATTCCCGGTAAAGCCCTGCAACATAAAAGGTAGCCAAAGGGCAATGGAATGATTTTGCACGCTTTCATTGAAATAAACATATTGCAATTGCAGATACTGAAATGTATCGTGTCCAAATGGAGCTCTATTTTGGAATATTAAAAAAATATATATTATTGACAATGGCAGTGAAATGAAAATAAATATTTTTAACTTGTGAATAATCATTAATTGCTCTCTAATAGTTTTCTTTTAAGGGGTATTTTTAGCATTCTGATAATATGTTCTTTTGTTTCTGGATCAAATTTTTTTTCAATCATCCTCTGGTAATCGCTTCTACCATAGTAATTAATGAACGCTTCATCGCGAAACTTCAGCACTTCTTTAGGAGTAAGATATCTTGTCCCCATCGGCACACAATCATAACCGTATAATGCATATGTCTTCCAAGATTTTGGCTCTTCTATATTCTTATATAATTCGGTCCCCGGGTAAGCAAAAACAGGATACATATTTACCCACTCAAAGTTATATTTCACCAAAAAATCGTATGTCTGATTCATTGAATCAGCATCATCGTCTGGCAGACCAAACATAACATTAGCGCATATTGAAATACCTTCATCCCGAGTCATCCTGATTACTTCATCCATCCTGTCAATAGCATATTCTTTTTTTATGCCTTTCAATATCTCAGGTGCGGCTGATTCAAAACCGTACGAAATCCAATTCATTCCAACTTTTTTTAACCTTTTTAACAAATGCCTATTTATAGTATCTACTCTGGCATACGACCACATATTTAAGTCGTAACCTTTCTTCTCCAGTTTATCGCAGAATTCTTCTATTCTTCTGGGATTAACAACAAAAAGCTCATCCAAAACTTTTAGATGTTTCACATTATATTTTTCTACCAGTATACTAATCTCTTCAATAACCCTATCTATGCTTCTGAAACGCTGAATTCTTTTGCCAAATAAGTTATTAATGCAGCAATAGATACATTTAAACGGACATCCAAAACTCGTCCAAATAATTGCATAAGGGAACCTATTGTTTATATCCCCGAAACAATGCCAATTATGCGCCCTGTATCTGGATGGATTCATCATTTCCCAGTCAATCATTGGCAATACATCCAAATTCCTAATCAATATATCGTCTTTGTTGTGCGCGCATATTAGCCTGCCATTATCTTTTGTAAAATAAGAAAGCCCCGGTATAATACCCATATCCACTTTCCTATGCAACGCATGAAATAATGCTACAATTGTTTCGTAACCTTCGCCCCTCACCACAAAATCTGCTCCGGTTTCTTTTAACGACCTCTCCGGTAACACCGTAGGATGAGGCCCACAAATAAATGTTTTCACTTTAGAACCTGTCTGATTAAATTTCTTGTAAAAATCTATGACACCCGCCATATTCATTGTGGATGATGAGGGATTAGCGCCGGTAACGATAATGCCAAAAAGTAAAGGCTGTTCTTTTTCTATCATATCTATTAAACCATCGATTGATAATTTATCTACCTCGGAATCGACTATTGCCACATCTATATCCTTTGACTTTATATACGAACCCAGTAATCCTAACTGTACATTTGGAGCGATAGCGGAAAACTCATCAGCAGTAACAGAATACAAGTCTTTTTTTGTATTTATTGTAGTGAGAACTATTTTATCTTTCATAACCCATAACTCCTTTATTAAAGTTTCTCATATGCCGAAGTTAGAAATATACCAATCCATGGTTTTTCGTATGCCTTGCTCCAGGGGAACCTTAGGCGACCATCCCAAGGAATTCCTTGCTTTAGATATGTCAAGGCAAAGCTTTGTTTTGATAGTTGGCCCTGACAAATCGTAATCTATTTTAATATCCTTGCCTGAGGAGGCGATAATTTTACTCACAAGATTCTTTATAGATATGGAACTTCCATAACCAACATTATAGAGTTCAAAATTGGATGTCTGTCTGTTGATAGCCATCTCTACAAAATTAACAAGGTCAGAAATATAAAGCAGGTCTCTCTCTTCATCGCCTAAACCCCAAACTACAATCTTGCCATCCTTGCAATTCATCACCTTGGTAATAGTTGCGGCAAAGACATGTGATTTCTCTAAATCAAATCTATCATAAGGCCCATAAATATTAGAATGTCTTATCACGGTATATTTGGTATTACCTAGTCGAGCGTAAAATTCGCACATTTTTTCGAGATATACCTTCGTCCAGCCCACTCCAAAATAATTACAATATATCGGTTGATTGGCATCAAAATCGGTCTCCTTAACCGGGGTATCACTGGATTGATACATCACAGTGCAGCTGAAAAATACAACCTGAGACACTCTAAATTCATGCGTAGCCCTAAAAATTAAAGAGTTCATCACTGCATTATCGGTGACATGATAATACGGTTTACTAAAGGTATCCTTAACTCCAGATGTAGCAGCAGCTGCCTGGATTATTAAATCCATACCCTTGACTGCGCTATTAACATTTTCATTATCCGTTAGGTCGGCCTTAATCATTTTTATTCTTGAATTCACCAGCGGTTTGGACTTTAGATATGTTCCATATACCTGAAAATCATCATTTTTTGCCAAAGACTCAGCAATATTCCTTCCAATGAAACCCGTAGCACCGCATACAAGAACTTTCCTTTTCATTTTATTTTATGCTTTTATAATTGCGGTAAAAAAGTCTTTTTCTAAGGTATCTGGCTAAGTCTAATTCAGGAGCAAAGCCGTACCATTTTCTTTTAAGCTTAAAGCGTTCAAAAATACTAATTGGAGTAAAGACGAACTTTAAGACATTGCGTAGAGCTTTTTTACTGTATATCATCTAAAAAAGATATCGGAGCCGCTGGGAGTTGTCTAAAGCGCCAGCGCTATTTGACAAATGCCTCCCGTATAATCTGAAACAAATATGCCGCACCCCATTTTAAAACGCCTCCGCGTAATAACAAACCACTAACTTATATCTTCTGTAATGTATACAACGCAAAAGACTCGCCCAAAACGATAGAATCATTAAAGACTGCTTCGTTCTTAAATTTATACTTACTTGAACCAATATTAATATGGATTTGTTCCAAATTTTTAACAAACTTCCTTAATAATCATTCAAACAGGGGTAAAATAATAAATAATCTTATAGTAAATATTCCCCGCTATTCATAGCGGGGCTTAGTAAGTGTAGTTAATTTTTTCTAATTCATACAGCGCAAAGCTCTCTCCTAAAACAACTGCCGGAGCAAATACAGCTATTCTCTTAAAACGGTACTTAGAAGAATCAATGTTGAAATGAGTATTTTCTATAGGCATAAATTGTATAATATCTTCTGAGATAATATAAATACTCCTGTTATCAGATAACTCCGGTGTGAAAATAAAAAGAAAATCTTCAGGTTTTTTTTGTATTGTAAGCACCGGCTTAATAATTTCATCAAGCATTATGGGCTTTTCCCTTTTTGCATCAAATACCACAAAAGAACCGAAACGCTCGCCTTGAGGATAATATATTTTTTTCAAATTAGCATAAGCAATTACAGAAGGCATAAAATCATCCCGCCAACCAATAATAATTTTATTTTCTAAATGGTTATTAATAATATAATTAGCTACTTCCTTAGCTCTCGTAAACGGGTATACCCAATCAAAGATCGCAGCAACGCCGGCACCAAAGATATGGATAATTAAAACTATATTAATAAACTGCCTAGTCCTAAAATTAGCAACTGGATGATTAAAAAATAATACCTTTTTACAACTTTCAGCAGGATAATACATCCACAAACAAACAATAAAGAAAAGATACAAAAAACCAAAATGCCGGATTGCTGCCCGATAAATTAATACAAATCCGAAAAGATAAAAAAATGAAACAATGGCAATCCATAATATTAAGAATTTTATATTTCTCCTAAATAAAGCCAAGGTAAATAAAAAAATCAAAATGCTTAAAACCATAAAAAGGTCTGGTATTAATCTAAATAAATGTGTTTGCCAAAATCTTAAAAATGGAAAAGGTATCGGAAAAAACGATAAAGAAAAAATAATTTTAAAACTGGCGAACAGCATATTAATAAAGCTTAGACTATTTTTAAAAGCTTCATACTTTACAACATCTATAATTGGGTTTGAACGGCTTATCAATTTTTCATAAGGTAATATTTTAGTTAACGCAAAAATTATACCGATTGCCATCAATAAACAACCTATGTAAATTATTATTTTATTTTTTTTATGTTTATTCTTTTTTAAAAAACCCCCACTTTCAAAAAGTAAAAAAATAAAAATGAATATAGAAAAGAAAAATGTAATAATGTTTGCATTTGCTAATAATACAACTATAAAACTGAATAATAAAAAATTATGCCAATGCTTTTTATAAAGTGCCGCAAAGATAAATAATATGAACATACCTAGGGCATAGTCCCTGCTTATTGTGCCATACTCATAGAGGGGAAAATATCCAAAAGAAAATAATACTTTAAAAGTGCGCGAAAAAGGTGCGTATCTTAAAAAGATATATACTGCCAGCGTCGCTAAAATTAAATTCAATAACTGCATAGAAAAAATATTAGAAGTAAATTTAGTTAATACCCATAATAAAGACACCCAGGCAATAGGATGTGTCATCTGGGTATAATTATTAAGTAACGATATGAAGGTAGGGCTATCGCGGGCAATCAGCCACTCGCAGGTCTCATCGTGCCACATTTCATGATGAAGCACTAGCTGCAAACCAATGATAAAGAATAAGCATGTTATTAAAATAGCAAAAACAGAATCGGTTTTAAGAAAAGTATTTTTCATCGCGTAAAGAATTCACTTATAAATTGAAAGTAATATGCTGCTCCCCATTTAAAAACTTGTAGCTTCCTATCGCCACCTATCCTTTTTGGCTCATCAGCAGGAATTTCCAAAATTTTTAATTTTCTTTTTGCTGCGCGAACCGAAAGTAACGGCTCCCAGCTAATATTAGTTCGGAATAGCTTCTCAGCTGTAGTATAACTGTGGTCTTTATCCAAATCTAATTCATAGACAAGTTTTTTTCTGTAAGCACGGTAAATCCCCATCACATCCGTATAATGAACATGATAAAGTAAATTCACTGTTGATGTAAAAAACCAGTTCCCGAAAGAAGTTAAAAAATCATCATCGTAGCTTTTACTTCCCTTTGCATAACGAGAAGCTATTGCCATATCGTAACCCTGCTTCATCTTTTCCGCTAAAAGAGGTATAACTTCCGGAATACAGTTCCCGTCCGGGCTAAAAGTAATTATTGCGTCTCCGGTAACATATTCCATTGTTTCCATATAGGCATTACGCATTCCTTTTTTCTTTTGCACAATCACAAAATAACCGTTTTCTTTCGCATATTCTACTGTGCCGTCCGTCGAACCGCCGTCAATTATAATAATCTGATCGACCCATTCCCTTTTTATCTTCGGCATAATCTGGCGCATTCCGCTGATTTCATTAAGGGTTGGAATTATAAGAGTCGTTCTCATATCTTCTTAATTAAATTATATTTTACATAAAAGGTATGAGCTTTTTTGCTATCAGGAGCCAATAAGTTACGGGGTCATAAATATTAAACTCATAAAATAAATAATTAAAATTCAAATAATTTACAAAAAATATTGCAATTACTGAAATAAAAACCCATAGGGCTTGTTTATTTTTATTTTTTATCCTGAAGAGCTCGTAAAGCATAATTACTGAACACAAGTTTATTACCATATCAAGGGTAATTACAAAACGCACCACCTTGCTATACTTTAAGCTACTAAAAACTACAAATATAATTAAAAAATACAACAAAAAATACGTTATTTTCCATTCCCATTTTCTTGAAACTAAAATATAGCCCGTATATCCTATAAAAAGAAGTGTTGTAATAGGGCTGAGCAATAAATAGTCTATAATGTATCTATACCATGCTCCGTTACAAAACAATACCGCATATTTACTTAATTTAACGCTGCCAAAATGAGTATCGAGGAGACCCTTAATTAAACTAATAAAGTTTGCTATCCCCCCAAGTAAACTTATATAAAAAGTACCTACCAAAACCAAAGGTATAAATATGATACCCAGAAGGTAAAAGTCTGAAATAGAGTTTTTAAAATAATGTTTGTGGATTAAAAAAAACGCAATAAAAAATACCATCAGCACAAGAGAGGATTCCTTAACTATAAGAGAAAAAGAATAGATTAATAAAAAAATAAAGAACTTATTCTTTTTTTTTGATATTAAAAAATCCATAAATGACCAAATAGATAGTGCCCAAAATAAATTAACATTACTATCCAGGAGTGCTCGTTTAGCCATAGCCATTATTAAAGGAGAAGAAGATACTAATAAAGTAAACGGGTATGATATATCCTTACCGAATATTTTTTTGGAAAAATAAAAACAAACCAAAATAAATAAGATGTAACAAAAAAAAGAAAACTTTGCCAAACTGATAAAACTGGCTCCAAAAATCTTAAACCATAATGCAGTAAGTAATATATGCCCTACCCTTGAAGGCGGGGGATATAAATGTGCTTGAGTATCTATAGCATAAGATTTTATCAGGGGTGGAAAGGCGCTGATTCCTTTTTCAGCAATAATATCCGCAAATTTAAAATAATACCCCTCATCGGCACCCTTTGCAAAACGATTTTCTTCGGGTATATAAAAATATAATGAAAAGACTGAAAATAAAACTAAGCAAACAATAATCACGTGCTGATATTTTTCCATGTATATTATTTAAATAAATACAGCTCCCCAATTTTTAACTGGGGAGCACTAAACCAAACTATCTTTTCTTTTTCTTACCGCCTCTTTTCATCTTGGCGCAAGAGACATCACCCTGCTTGTCAATAAAATAAAGGTATCCCTCTTTTCTTTTAATACCACATTTGGCTACTTTCTTAGGGCTGCCTCCTTTTTTCTTACCTCTGGCCATTTTCGCGCAGGAGACATCACCTTTCTTGTCAATATAGTAGAGGTAACCTTTCTGCCTTTTGATTCCCAGCTTTACTAATTTCTGTGCCATACTTTATTCACCCCCCCTCTTCTATACTTTAAAATTCCAATTACCAAGCACCAAATTCCAAATAATTTCCCATGTCCAATATCCAATAAATACCAATGAATATCCAATTTCCAATTAACCAATTGGAAATTGGGATTTGGGATTTCATTGGGATTTGGTAATTATTGGGATTTGGGATTTTAATTGTTGCATTATTTATGTTCCTACTTTTATTGGCTCTAAAATCTGTTTTAAGGTCGCGATTGCCGACAAGACTGCCAGATAACTTGTTTTGGGATTATCCGGATGAACTACATTTTCGGTACGGGTAAAAATTCTACCAGCCTCTGATTCTATTTCTATTTCATGTATATTTTTAGTGAGATTCGGAGAAGCTACAATACGCACTACTGTATTTTCTGGACCAATTCCTGCTATGCTTAAGGTTGCGGCGACATTGATATTCTGCGGAAAGGCTTTTATTGCCAAAGATGCACTGCCTTCAAAAATAAGCGTATCTTGTTCTATATTATCCAGGCGTATCTTTTTCTTTAATAAATAAGGATTACCCAGAAATGCCTTTGGGGGTTTTTTTGTCGTTAAGATGACTTTATTTATTTTACCGCAACTGGCTGCTTTCAGGCCATCTATGCCACAGATAGCACCTGAAGGTATAAAGATATGTGCGTTATTCTCTAATGCTTTCAGCTCTAATTCTTTATATTGTTTTATAATGCCGCCGACGCTCATCACTATGATATCGCGTGATGCCGAAATTGTTTTTTTGGCAATCTCAAAACTGGAATCAGCTTTCGTGGTTTCAATGACTAAATCTACCTTATTTATTAAGTCCTCTAAATTTAAAGCTGCTAATTTCTTATTAAACTTATTGGATAAGTTATAAGCCTTCTCTACCTCAACATCATATAGGCTAACTAACTCTGCCTTGTCAGAGAAATCAGAAACAATAAATTTTGCTAAAGAGGAACCTATGGCACCGCAACCCACAATACCTATTTTTAATAATTTAGCCATATCCTCACCTATCCAAACCCGCATTGGAA
>JAGUXE010000352.1 GCA_020061995.1 Ignavibacteriales bacterium
AATCCGGTTTAATATCCATGAATAAATCGACCGGTTTTATGTCATATCCTGCAACAGATAAATCTTTTGGTAAAAATGATAATCCAATTAAAAATAAAATCGTTAACCCCACTAAAATCAATGGAGAAGAATTATTTTCTTTTTTTTGCATAGCGTTCCTTAATATTGTTTAATTGTATTGCGGTAATCATAATAATAACCTTGTAAAGATAATAAACTTTTTTCTATAATAAAGTGATATAATAATGGATTTATCAATAAATTTCATTTGTTATTTTTGGTGCAACCGAGATTAGAAACTCGTGACAAAATTAAACTCTTAATCTATCTAAAATATAAATAATCAAAGGCTTTATATGAATCTTATTTTACGCCAGGCAATCGAAACCGATATTGAATTTATTATCGAAACAATTATTGAAGCTGAAAAAAGTCATACCGATAAACTAAGTTATTCTTCAATATTTTCTTTAACAATTGAGGAAGTAAAAAGCCATCTTAAGAATATTTTATTGTTAGATTTTCCCGGACAGGAATTGTGTTACTCCCAATATCTGATTGCGGAATTTGATAACTCAATTGCAGGTGCTTGTTGTGCTTGGATTGAAGCAGAAGATGATCTTGAGAGTGCAGTAATTAAAGGAAATCTCCTTCTCACAGAATTGGGTGGAGAGAGAATTACCAGCGCAAAGAAATACTTCCCGATGCTCCACCAAATTAATATTGAGCGTGAGCCGGCTACATTACAAATAGTGAATGCATATGTAAAACCTGAATTTCGAGGTAAAGGAATTATAGGAAAACTCATCCTTCAACATATTGATAACTATAGTAAGAAAAATCCGAATTTAAAGAAAGTTCAACTCAGACCAATAAAAACAAATCCTCAAGCTTGTCGTGCTTATGAAAAAATAGGGTTTCAATTTGTTCTTGAAAAAACCATTGATGATAAATCAGCACTTGATATTCTTCCATCAGACACTAAGATTTTGATGGAGAAAATTTTATAGTATCTCAAAATTTGAAGTAAATGAATGGCTGCATTCCGGCTGATTTTACCTGAATAACAATCCAAATAACAAATGTTAGTATCAAAGCTAAACTAACTAAGGGTAGTTTTGACATCCATTCTTTTGTTCTTGTTTCAAGCCAATCAGGCAAAAAATGAATTGTATAACCGAATACTATCAATCCGAATATCTCCGGATATGCTGAAATAAACTGAGGGAAAACTTCAGGTTTAAGAAATGTGAAAATCTGCTCAACGATTTTGAATGCATCAGAAACTGATGGAGCCTTAAATAATAACGCTGTAAAAACTAATAGATGAAGAGTGAATAGAACTTGAAAAAAATGAAAAAGTCTGTTTTTCTTTATTCCCATCTTTAAATAAAATGAATCTCGATGTTTTTGTGTTAATATTGAAACTATCAAATAAAAGCTATGAAGTAATCCGAATAAAATAAAAGTCCAATTGGGACCATGCCACAGCCCGACACAGAAAAAAGTTGTAGTTATCGCAATCATTAATCCCAGTTTTCTAAATCGTCGAAAACGAACATTTATCGGCTTGAAAACGAAGTCAAGCAACCAATTTGATAATGATAAATGCCAGCGTCTCCAATAGTCTGCAACGCTATTAGCTTTAAAGGGTCTATTAAAATTCTCAGTAAGACTAAAACCAAGTAATAATCCAATTCCTAATGCCAAATCTGTATAACCTGAAAAATCGCAATAAGATTGCAAAGCATTTGCATAAACAGCAAGCAGATTTTCTGCTCCTGTAAAACGGTTTGGAAATTCAAACACTCTAGATGTAAAATTTAGATTTACATAGTCTGCAATTACAAATTTTTTAATCAATCCGGTCGAAAGTAAAAATACAGCAACTCCAACCGAAGCTTTACTTATTGTAAATGAATTTTTGATCTGAGGTAAGAATGTAGAAGTACGATCAATGGGCCCCATTAAAACAGTAGGGAAAAAGAAAATGAAAAGAGTGAAATCTCTAATACTATCTGTGGGCTCAATAAATTCATAATAAATTTCTATCAGATAACTCATTGCGCGAAATGTAAAAAATGAAATACCAATTGGGAGAAATATTTGAAGAAGATCAAGATTGCCTAAATTTAGGGCATTGATTGTTTGAATAAAGAAATTGGTGTATTTGAAATATGCTAGTGAAGCAAGATTGAGAAGAATCGCAGTAATAAAGATTGTATTTTTACTAATTGAATTTTTGGACTTGTATAGAATTTTGCCTGCGAAATAATTTAAAAGAGTTACAAAAAAGAGTAATAAAACATATCCGCCGGATGCTTTATAATAAAAGTAAACTGAAAAGAGAATTAATGAATAAATTCTTAGATTATTGTTTTTCCTTAATAAGAATTGAACAAATAGTACAATCAGAAAAAAGAATAAAAAAAAACTTGAACCGAATAAAACGGGATCACGTGGATTGTAGAGAAATAAATTGAGAAGTTTATCCCAATCAATTACAATATTCATAAAGTGTAGACCTGAATTATTGATCAGAAAGTTTTATATCAATTGCTTTTTGCAAGTCACCAATTTTACGCATCTTTAAAATTTCAAGAGCTTTAAATTTAAAGTTATACTCATTTTCAACCGCCATAATAATGTTCATATGATTCAGTGAATCCCAACCCGGAACTTGATTTGCCATCATATCATCTGTAAAGTCAAACTCATTTAGGTTCAACTCTTTTAATATAACCAATTTCAATCTTTCAGAAATCATAACCGCCCTTAAATATTTTGGAGTTAAGAAACTATTTTTTAGAACCCGAGATTAAAGATCGAGCAATTAATTCAGATATTCTCTTTGAGCCGGAATAAGTTAGATGACCATAATCAACCGATGCTAAAGCAGGACTAGAATTAACCCAATCAACCATTGAATTTACTCCCCCCATCGCCTCAAATTTATTCCAGAAAGCTATTTTTGTTTTCTCTGCAATTTTTTTCTGAGTCTCAATCATTCGAGCAACACTCGGATGGGTTACGAAACTTGAGCCTCTTTTGATGCTCTTATCCCCGAGACCAACCATCAAAAAACTAGTCTCCGGAAAAACAACTTTTAATTCTTCAACAACTTTGATCATTTGGGATTCATACCATGGTAAATTCACGTTACCTGCACTCAGCATATTTGCCCCAAAAGCGAAAATTATTAATTTATAATCGAAATAATTTTTGTAATCCTTTTGAATTTCGACTGGTATGTCACGAAATGAAATACCGGTATTACCACGCCACGCAAAATTATCAACATAAACACCATTCCCCCCTTCCAGGCTAACACCATGGAAATGAGCTTGATTTGCAGCTGTGGCAGTTATCCTAATTTTTTTTGATGATTTTGATGGGTCTAGAATTAATTCTTGTGTACCATTAGTTGTACTTAATTTAACAAATTTTTCAGGTCCACTATCAAATGAATATTTGATATTTCCTTCTTTTGCATTTGAATAATACAACTTTACATAACGAAAACTTGATGATTGTGAAAATTGATTGGTTGCTTCATACATAACCCAACTGCCCGCTTGCTGGGGAACCGATACAAAACCATTCATGCCAAAAGGAATTTTATTATCTTTTCCTCCAAGAACTGAGATAGTTTTCCAATTGTCAGAAAAAGAATGTTTTGTTGAAGATCTAAATGTTATATCCTGAGATGTTATGGATAAAAATCCTACACCGTTTCCACCATACTGTTTTTGAAGTAGTTCGCGCAAATCCCCTGAAATT
>JAGUXE010000271.1 GCA_020061995.1 Ignavibacteriales bacterium
GATAACCTCACATTCCCCTCTTTTGCTAGTGTATATGATATTACAGTTGTTCCGTTAAACGGATTTGGATAATTATTCAACAGACTGAATCCCTTATAATTCTTCCATTCATCTTTTATACTTGTCAATCCCCCCGTATTGAAACTATTTGTATCTGAGTAAGTGTAGAAGTAAGTTGAAAGGAAAAGTTCACCCCTTACAAACCAATTATAGTTTTTATCTAAACCAAAAATTTGTCTGATATTTGTCAAATGGTACGAACTATCGGTATTGAGAAATAAACTTGTATCTTTTTCTGAGTTGAAAATATTTAAAGTGTAGGTTAATTGTTCACCGTAAGGACCTGCTATTCTTGTCCATTTAAAAAGTTGGTTATTCTCTAAAGTATCGTTATTTACCGGTAAAATAAGTTGAGGTTGTAGTTGTGGATATTCTTTTATTGTGAATTGTAGTGTGTCTGAGCTTACTGTGTGTTCTCCTGCTGTTGCTTTGATGTGCCACTTGTATGTTTTTCCGAATCCTAACTTGTAAATGTTTGTGAAGTAGAGGAGTGGATTAACCAGTTCTGTTATGCTTGTATCTTTTTCTGCATTAAATATATGTATTTCATATCTTATGGGGTCTCCTTCAGGATCTATACTTTTGGTCCCTCCAAATATTTCGTTTTTATCATTTAGTATAGCATTATTTTGTGGTGTTATTGCTACTGGGTTTGTTGGTGGCTGGTTTACCGGGTTTAGTCCAGTATTAAAATTTACAGGTGCAGAAATAGTGCTATCAACACCGTCAGTTGCAATAATTCTTAAAGTATAATCTTTGCCCTCGCCTAATTTACCCCTAACATCATTAAATAATAATAGTGTATCAACCAAATTATTTATTGTAGTATCCTTAGGTCCACTAAATTGTGCAATATACCCAACAGACTGATACAAGTCAGGATCATGGCTCTTAGTCCATTTAAAAGTATAATTAGCAGTTTTAATAGTATCATTATTAGAAGGATTAATTATATTAGACATTGATGGAGGATGATTAACATGAGAAACATTAATTTCACTTATATCACTAACAAATTGACCATTTCCATCTACATCATATGCTTCAACAACTAAATTAGTTATCCCAAAAAATCCTTCTACAGGCTTTACAAATAAAGAATCATTACGCAAATTAGCAACAATATTATCACCACCAAAAACATAATTTAGTGGACTATTTTCAGGATCTTTAAAGTGTTGTGATAATTTTGCAAGAAAAGTTTCATCTGCACCCTCAAGAATGTTCAAATTTGGTAATGGAGCTGTAACTATTGGTGGCATATTAACACTAACAATCACACTATCCTTATAAGGAAACATATCGGTTCCTGGTGTTAATGAGTATAATGTTCTTAGGATGTTTATTTCATCAGGATGTAAGATTTTTGTTATGCTTCCTGAAGTGTACATTACAAATGTTGGGTCTATTGAGTTGCTTTCAAGTCCGAAACTTCTTACAAATTCTCTGAGGCCACCTGAAATAACATATCCTGATCCTAATGCTTGTCTGTTCATGAATATTTTACTATATTTTAGTATGTTGTTTTCTTGAAATCTTATTGTATATCCTAGTGTTCCAGGTATTGGCATTTCGTTGTTTATTACATATAAATGTTGTATATTGTGTAATGAATCATTTATCATTTTTTCTTCTAACTGCAATTTATCATTTATAGGATTATTATTTGTTAAATAATTCATTAACGTATCATACTGTAATGCCCATGTTTGTGGCATTGATATTGGATCGTTAGGACTATATCTTCTTAAAAATGTAGGTATTATTGTCAAGTCACCATTCGTCGGAATCCAACGAGAGATTATTTGCCCATTTGGATTATTATCTGGAGTGTTTGTTAATTTTTTAGTTAACCATAAAAATGAGAAATTTAAATTTTGATATATTTGTGAATTTACTGGCAGGTTTTTTATCATTTCTTTATTCAGTACTGTGTCTGATATAATATTTATTTCATCTATGAATTGGGAATGATTGTTTGCTTCTATTTGTCTTTTGTATGTTCCTTCTGGAACGTTTATTGAGAATTGTCCTGTTAGGCTGTCTATTGCTTTTGAATATTTTTTTTGTGTGTTTATGTTTTCTAGAGTGATTTTTCCTTTTACTCTATCATTATCTGGTACACTTTTTATTGTTCCTGTTACTTGGTTTTGTCCGTAGACCTCAGAAGCAAAGCCCGCCACAAAGAAGAGCCCCAAGCAAAAAACCAAAGAAGAGAGAAAACTAAAAGCCGGAAGCTGAAAGAAACGACTGAAAAAAGGGGGAAGAGGTGTTATTGTTATTAGGGATAGAGTCAGAAGTCAACATCCACGCTTCAAACACAAAATCATTTTTTCTTTTATCCACAATATCAGAGTTATACCAATGATACAACCTCTCAAAAAGACGAGCTTCCTTATATTTACCATAAATTAACAATTCGGAAACAGCCATCTGAATGTAACTACTAATAATTTTTGTTTTAAAAATTGAGCTGCGAAAAGGTCTTCTCTGAAAAGAAGTTGCGGATTTAATTCGTGGAGTTCGGATTGCCATTTTTATTACTCTAAAAAGATAAAATGAAAATTCAAATAAGTTAGTACGTCACCAGAAGAACCTTTTTGTTTACGTTATTCTCTCGAAGTTTTTTCAATAAAGTCGAGATAAAATTCTTATTCTCGATTCAGAAGTTTTTCAAATTCATCAACTCCGGCTACTTTTACTTTTGGAAAATCAACATTATTTAAAACTTGAAAATGTTTATCATTTGTAACTAAAAGATGAGAGTTTGAACTTATAACACAATCAACAAATTTATTATCATCAAAATCATTTGGGATAAGATTCCAGTTGAAATAAACATCAGTTTTAAACACATTGGGCAAAATTAATAAGGTATTAATAATATTGCGGGAGACAGAATTGTCATAATATCTTGAAATCACTTCATCATATTCGTTTAATATTTCGTTGGTAATGAACAAGTCAAATTTATCATGAATTAAGAAATCAAAAATCCAATGATATTTCGATTTTGATGAAATTGAAACGAGCAGAACGTTAGTATCCAGAACTACTTTGAGTCTATCCTTCATTTAACCATGTATCCATGGTGTTATTGGAATATTTTTTCTTGTCCCAGATCTCGTTGGCTTTTTTAACTGCTTTTGAAGCAAAAAATTTTGCCAAAACACTCTTTAACTCTTTCATTTCTTCGGGAGAGAGATTTTGAGAATAGAGTTTAAGCAGTTCTTCCTGAACATTAGTCAAGGGTTGTGAAGCCATATTACTAACCTTTATTTTTCTTTACGTTAAACTTAATTACATAAATTAATTTTATCAATTAAAATATAGACAAAGAGGAGCAAAGTAAACCAAATTGTTAAAAGAGAGAAAAAAGAGACACTCAAAAAAAACCGTCATTCTGACGGATGTCAGAATCTGCTTTGATGCTAGAAGATGCTGATTTGCCGCGGCGAAGCATCAGCATGACACATACCATCATTCCATTCACTCCAAAAAGAACTGCAATTCTCATTTCATAACGATGAATCAATTAATCCTTTATCACTTCCAACTATTTTACTTTTTTATTTCAAATTAGACTATTTTTCTGAATACAAAATTTCAATGTTTGGAGAAAAATGAGTTTAATTAAAATTCTTCTATTCATTCCACTTTACGCAACTATACTATTTGGTCAATATCCGAATATTCGTGTTAGCAGTACTGCAAGTACAAATCCCGAAGAGGTTACAATTGCAATCAATCCCGCAAATCCTAATATTCTTGCTGCAGGAGCTAATATCACTTATTTTTATTCATCTACAAACGGTGGACTAAATTGGAGTCAAAAAAATATGACTTCCAATTTGGGGGTTTGGGGTGATCCTTGCGTTATGTTCGATAGACACGGCAATCTTTATTATGCACATCTTTCAAATCCGATTCAAGGTTATTGGATTGATCGAATTGTAATTCAAAAATCGACAGATTATGGGGTAACCTGGAATAATGGCGCAGGAGTGGGTTATAATTATCCGAAAGAACAAGATAAAGAGTGGCTTGCGGTTGATTTATCAAGTCCACTTTATCAAGATAATATTTATGTAGCGTGGACAGAGTTTGATAATTACGGAAGTTCATCTCCTAACGATAGCTCTCGAATTCTATTCTCACGTTCGACTGATCTTGGAATTACATGGTCAAATCCATTTCGAATAAGCGATAAAGGTGGAAATTGTATTGATGAAGATTTAACAGTCGAAGGAGCAGTTCCAACAATAGGTCCTAATGGTGAAGTTTATATTAGTTGGGCAGGTCCGCTTGGAATTATGTTCGACAAATCTACAGATGGTGGTGTTTCATTCGGCGAAGATATTTTCGTCTCTGATATGCCCGGTGGATGGGATTTTTCTGTGCCGGGAATTAACAGATGTAATGGTTTCCCTGTTACAGTTTGCGATACCAGTAACTCCCCTTTTAGAGGAAATATTTATATTAATTGGTCAGACCAAAGAAATGGAACAAGTAACACTGACATTTTTTTCAAGAAATCAACCGATGGCGGCAATAGTTGGGGACAATTAATAAAAGTAAATAATGATAATACTCAGCGACATCAGTTTTTTAACTGGATGGCAGTTGATCAAACAACGGGAATAATCTACATTCTTTTTTATGACAGAAGAAATACTTCAGGTTCATCCACTGATGTTTATATCGCAAAATCTACCGATGGTGGCGATACCTTCGAAAACTTCAAAATAAGTGAAACTTCATTTACTCCTTCACAAAGTATTTTCTTTGGTGATTACGCTAACATCGCCGCTCATAACAGAAAAATTTATCCTATTTGGATGAGAATGGACAACAGCAATTTGAGTGTTTGGACTTCTGTTATTTTTGATTCCGCATCAATTGTACCTGTTGAGCTAACTTCATTTAATGCAAAATCTGAAGGAAATAATATTTCTTTAAATTGGACCACTTTATCAGAACTTAACAACTACGGTTTTGAAATAGAACGTGCTAACATTTCTCGGACAAATCAAACCGGAGTTATATGGAACAGTATAGGATTTATTAGGGGGAATGGGACGAAACAATCTAATAGTCACTATAACTTTACCGATTACAATTTATTGAACGGCTATTATCTTTATCGCCTAAAGCAATTTGATTATAATGGTACATTCAATTATTCAAATAGTATTGAAGTTGATTTGATGAATCCATCCGCATTTGTATTAGAGCAGAATTATCCTAATCCATTCAATCCTACAACTACCATTAGTATCCACATCCCTTACGATGAATTTGTTACTTTAAAAGTCTATGATGTTTTAGGAAATGAAGTGCAGATGTTAGTCAATGAATTTAAAAGAGCTGGCATTCATGAAGTTACTTTTAACGGTAAATTTTTAAGCAGCGGTATGTATGTTTATAGAATTACGGCTGGTAATTTTGTAGCAGAGAAAAAGATGATATTATTACGCTAATAATTATTTAAGGATTTTATGCTTTTTTCGGAAGAAAATTATCGGTTCATGTACGCGGCTCTAATAGAGGCTGAAAATGCTTTTGAGCAGAATGAGGTCCCGGTTGGTGCAGTTGTAGTTCATAATAATCGAATAATTGGAAGAGGCTGCAATCAAACAGAACGCTTAAAAGATGCAACCGCTCATGCAGAAATGATTGCGATTACAGCAGCTTCGAATAATCTCAATAATGTACGTTTAACTGAATGTGATTTATATGTAACACTCGAACCATGTATAATGTGTTGCGGCGCTTCGCTTCTTGCCCGGTTAAATAATATTTATTTCTCAACCCATGACACTAAATTCGGTGCTTGCGGATCAATATATAATCTTGCAAACGACGGAAAATATAATCACACTCTAAAAATCTACTCAGGACTTTACGAAAATGAGAGTAAATTGTTGTTAAAAGAATTTTTTGAGAAACTAAGATTGTAGCTCGACATTCATGTCGAGATTTGTAACTCGACATTCATGTCGAGTAGCATTTAGTTCTTTTATAAACCTGGAAAGCAGAAATAATCAGAAACTTTTCCTAAACGAAGGGATGCTGATTGTCATCAGTATGACACATACTTTAGAATGTCAGAATTTTACTTACTTAATCAGCGTACTGACCCGTGCAGTCATTCTGACGAAAGTCAGAATTTTTATTGTAGCTCGACATTCATGTCGAGTAGCATGCAGTAATTTGCAACACAACATTCATCTCGAAAAAGCATCAGAATTGTAGCTCGACATTTATATCGAGTAGCAAGCAATTTTAATGAAGAATCAACTTAATATAAATTCTTTTAAAGTAATCCTTGATAAAAAGATATATTAATAATAATTTGTGCCTTTAATAATCGGAGTTTTGATGTACTTGATTCTATTTGGTTCTCCGGGTGTAGGAAAAGGAACCCAAGCAAAAATCTTAAGTCAAATTTTAAGTATCCCTCATATTTCAACAGGCGATATTTTAAGAGATGCAGTCCGTTTTAAAACTGAACTTGGTCTTCAAGCAAAAAAAATAATGGATTCAGGAGAATTAGTCTCCGATGATCTCATGATCGGATTAATAAAAGAGACACTCATAAGACCTGATTGTGCAAACGGTTTCATCCTCGACGGTTTTCCACGCACAATTGCTCAAGCGATAGAATTAAATCGATTATTTAAAGAATTAGAGATGGAAGATGTGGTTCTGCTATATCTTACTGCAAATGATGATGAAATTGTGAGGAGACTTACAAACAGACGCGCTTGTAAAGAATGTAACAATATTTTCAACTTTAATGATATAAAAGATTCAGATAAATGCCCGACTTGCGGAGCTGTCGATTCATTCTATCAAAGAAAAGACGATAAAGAAGAAGTAATAAGACACCGATTGGAAATCTTTACAAAAACCACTCGGCCCGTTTTTGATTTTTATAAAGAACATGCAAAAACTATACGTATAAACGGACTGATTCCGGTGGAAGAAGTTAATGCGACCATTCTTAGCGCCTTGAAGGAAGCGCTTGGCGACAGAATTAATATTACTGCTTTAGGTGAGCGTTAATCGTTTTCCCGTTTTCTATTTTGATTATTCGTGCAGGGAATTTTTTTACAAGTTCATAATTGTGTGTGGCTATAAGGAGGGCAGTTCCTTTAGAATTTATTCTCTTCAATGTATCCATAATTTCAAACGATGTTTCAGGGTCTAAATTTCCTGTCGGTTCATCAGCTA
>JAGUXE010000033.1 GCA_020061995.1 Ignavibacteriales bacterium
AGACCAAAAGGATGAAAAGGGGACTACTTTCTTTAACTGAAATTCAAATATCAGAAGTTTAATTTATCATCACTCCATGTAATGATACCGATTGGTTAGAGAGTGAACTTGTTTTACAATTTATACATCAGAATTAAGAAGTAAGTTTCAGGAAAACTATAAATGTGATTATTAACTTTTTTAGAAATAGAAAAAGCCTTGCATTGCAAGGCTCTAAAGAAACGAGTACCGAAGGCCGGACTCGAACCGGCACATGGTTTAAGCCATACTGGATTTTGAGTCCAGCGCGTCTACCAATTCCGCCACTTCGGCTCATCAAAAAATTGTTCTCAAACTTAATAAACTCAATCATATTTTACAAAGAATTAAAAATATTGTTTCGACAATTTTTTTTATATTCGAGTTTTGAATATATTTTGGTTAAAAAAATGATTTTGGGAACATTTTTTTGATTTGATTTGTTTTGTTATTGTACAATAATGGTGATGTTAATGATTAAGCAAGTTTATTTTCTCGATTTTTACAATTCCCTAATAGAAGGGGATAAGGAGAACTGTACTTTAATAGTTTCTCAGCTTTATAAAGAAGAAGTCGATTACAAAGATATTTATATTGACCTTTATCAAAGATCACTTTATAAAATCGGTAACGACTGGGAGAAAGGGAAAAACTCAATAGTTGATGAACATATTTCCTCTCAAATAATAGAATTCCTATTACACAGATTTGCCCCCACTGTAAGCAAAATTCAAAAAAACGGAAGAAAAGCTGTTTTACTCTGTATCGATAAAGAACAACATTCAATAGGTGCACTTATGGCATCTCATGTTTTTGAATTTAATGGTTGGGATACATTATTCCTGGGAAAATCAACACCAAATAAAGAATCGTTAAAATTAATCGAGCAGCGAAGACCTGAAATTCTTGGTGTATCTTTTAATTTCTACTTAAATATTAAACGATTAACTGACTTAATTGAGCTAATTAGAACTCACTACCCTAACCAAAAAATCGTAATTGGAGGGCAAGGGTTGAAAGAAAATAATATTGATGCTTTGTCGGTTTTTTCTGATATACAATATTTCACATCGATTATAGATCTTGATAGATTTCTTAAGGAATTCGAATAAGGTTTCTGAGGTTTAAGTATTCTACGTGTTATTCCTACGTCACAATCAAAGTTATTTATTAACTTTTCGTAACATATTAAAATTCATCAAGATTTAATCCAATTTATTTGTTAATTTTCATTCTAAGTTTAGCTTCACTATAGTATTAATCAGAAAAACTAGAATGAAATCTTTTTTGAATATAGAAGGGCTTATAAATTCGGTAATTCAAAGTTATGACAGACTTCGTAGTTTCCTTTTATATAATTTAGAAATCTTTGTTGAAACCATCCAATTTTACTCCCAGTGGAAAATAAATAAAAAAATTCTTTATCGACAGATATTATTCACAGGATTTGAAGCTCTTGGTATAATAACTTTAATTGCAGTAGTTATCGGTGGACTTATAATTTTGGAAGGCAATTCTATACTTTCAAATTTTGGTCAGAGTAAATTGCTTTTTACAATTCTTGTTAGTGTTATTACCAGAGAGTTAGGTTGTGTTCTCACAGCATTTATTGTTACTGCACGTTCAGGGACAGCAATTGCAACTGAGTTGGGCAATATGGTCGTTAATCAGGAAATTGAAGCATTACAGTCATTCGGAATCTCACCTATCTCGTATTTAGTTTTACCAAGATTACTTGGGGTAATTATATCAATGATCACATTGAGTATCTATTTCAACGTGGCAGCCTTATTTGGTGGTTGGGTAATCGCCTCTATATTTTATCCGATAAACTTTCTAGAATTCATGAATTCTTTACTTCAGGAATTATTAGTTGCAGATATAATACTCAGTTTAATTAAGTCGTTCTTTTTTGGATTTATAATTGCTTCAGTATCCAGTTATCAAGGACTGCAAGTCAGTTTTGCCCGAACTGAAGTTCCACAGAGAACAATAAAAGCCGTAGTATTTTCATTAAGCGGTGTAATTGTTGCCGATATTGCATTAACTCTAATATATTATTTTTACTAAATGAATTTAGATGCTAAAAATATTGTATGTAAAGTAGGTAATTCATTACTCCTTGATGGCTTCTCTTATCTCTTCACTCAAAATTATTTATTCGGGATTATCACATCTCGAAAAGAGAAGAGTGATTTAATTCTTAAATCACTTTGTGGTTTATATGATTTAGTTTCGGGAGAAGTATCTTATGAAAATGAAATTGTTAATCCGATTCATGTGTTTAATTCACAATCAGTAAGGAAGAAAATTTCCTTCGTTTTCAGAAGCGGTGGTCTTTTATCTAATTTGACTGTGCTTGAAAACCTTTTTTTACCACTGGATTTTCATTATCCAGAAAAAACACAAGAAGAAAAAATTAGCAAAATCATGGAGTACATTGATAAATTTGAGATTCCAAATTCAATACTTCAAAAAAGACCGGCACAATTATCAGTTCACGAAAATAAATTAGTCTTAATTATTCGCGGTTATATTACAGAACCTAAAATCATTTTATATGACGAACCGACCGACGGACTTGATATTCGTTCTCGGAGACTTGTGATCAAGGAAATATTAAAAAAAAGAAGAGAAAAGG
>JAGUXE010000297.1 GCA_020061995.1 Ignavibacteriales bacterium
AAGATTTGATTCAACAATTGCCGGATTTGTTAAAGGTGAGTTTACCATTTTATTACATACCGAAGATGTTCGTAAACTTATCATTGATCTATCGGAAGTTGATTATTGTGATAGCTCTGGTTTAAGTTCAATTTTACTTGCTTTTAGAATCCTTCAATCAAACGAAGGTCATATCCGTTTAGCATCACCTACAAAAAATGTTAAAACTCTTATTGAAATTTCTCAGTTAGATCGTGTTCTTACTATTTGCAACACTGTAAATGAAGCAATAAAGGATTTAGAATCCGTTTGATTCACTTTATTTAGCTCGGAAATTATCTACTAATGAATATATAATCACTACAGATATCCTGATGATTGATAAAAGTATTTTAAAAAAAATTAAACTCGTAGTTTTTGATTTAGATGGTACTCTTATCAACGATCATAATATAATTGGCGAAGAAACTAAAGGTTTGATTAAAGAATTATCTTTACTGGGTGTTCAGTTTTCAATAGCTACAGGCAGATTACTTAGTGCTGCAACAGATCATGCTGATGAGCTTGGTATTAAAATTCCTTTGATAACATTAGATGGTTCTTTGATCAAAAGGTATCCTGGAGAAGATAGTATCTTTGAATCACCTCTACCGGTAAAACATGTTCAAAGAGCTTTAAAACTTGCAGATAAATATCTTGTTCAAGTAGCTTTATGTCATGATAAAGCTATTTATTACACAGAAGAGAACGCTTTATTTCCGCAATTAATGGACAAGTTTGGCGCCAAATATGAACAGGTATTTTCTTATGATAATTATTTGAATGATACTCTTGAAATTATTATGGTTAGTGATTACAAAGAAAATATTAAACATATTTCAAAGAAAATGTCGTTTCCTTATACGTTTAGTTGTAGAGCAAATTACTATAAAGCCAGTGGAAAAGGAGGAAACTATTATCTTGAAATTAGGAAAATGGGATGCAGTAAAGGTGATGGATTAAAGCGCCTTTTGAAGCATTTAAGAATAAAAATTAAAGAGACCGCAGTAGTAGGCGATTGGTACAATGATAAGTCACTTTTTGAAAATGATTCTTTAAAGGTTGCCATGGGAAATGCAGTTCCGGAATTGAAAAGAATGGCTGACTTAATTCTTAAGAAAAGCAACAATGAAGATGGCGCATCAGATTTTCTTAAAATGCTACTTCAAGCAAAAAAATAAATGTTTACTCCAGAAATAAAATCCATCCTTAGAAAAAGCAAAAGAATAAAAATTCTTTTGATCTTCATCATTATTGTAACAATTGTCTCTTTATTCCCAAAGGGAGAATCTCTTGAATCTGAAATTACGGTTGGGTCAATTTGGATTCATGAAGATTTAATTGCTTCTACAACATTTGAAATATTAAAAGATCCTAAAGTTTATGATGTTGAAAAAAAAATATCCGTGAGCAAAGTTTTTCCAATTTTTGTTCGTGATACAATATTACAATCTAAAATGATTGATTCGATGAATACTTTTCTCACAAAGTTACAAGCAGAGTATGATAAACCCGAATTTGTTTCTAAAAACTTGAAATTAAGTAAGGATGCACTTGTAAAACTTCAAAGATTAAAAAACCCAATGACAAATGTCTTTGGCAAAAAAATTACAATTGATGAATTTTCTCGGCACGTATACGCATCCTTATCTGAGATTTACAAAATTGGTTTAATAAAGGATTCTGATAGTAAACATGATACGATTTCTTTAAGAGAAGGCAATTATGAAAGGAATTATTCAAAGGATAGTTTTATTGTTGAAGAAAAATTAAATGATTTCATTGCTTTCAAAGCAAACATTTTAGTCGGCAGTAATTCAGATTTTATCGAAGTAATTGAAGAATGCGTTCATCTTTTTACTAAACCAAATATTGTTTTTAATAAAAGACTTACTGATGAGGCAGTTAAAAGTGCACAATCCAAAATTGTTAGAAATATTGGAATTGTAAATGAGAATGAAAGAATAATTGCAAAGCATGATCGTATATCAGAAGATGTTAAACTAAAAATAGATTCTTATCGAATTGCAAAGGGAGAAGAGCGTGGTATTTTAAGTTTGATACTACAAAACATTGGAAAGTTTTTACATATACTTCTCGTAATGCTGCCATTGATGATATACATTTACCTTTTCCGTCAAAAAATATTTAACGACAATTTAACCATACTTCTAATATCGCTCGTTATTTTATTTATAAGTTTTATAACTTACCTAGTATACAGTATTAATATATCGGCTCCCATTGAATATCTAATTCTTGTACCAGTTGCCTCTATGCTTCTAACAATAATCTTCGATTCCCGCGTTGGTTTCTACACTACAATTGTTATTTCGTTAATAGTTGGAGCTTTGCGTGGTAATGATTATGTATTTGCTGTTACTAATATTGTAGCTGGTGGAATGGCCGCTTATACGGTTAGAGACATAAAAAACAGAACTCAAATTTATCGATCCTTTCTATATATATCATTTGGTTATTTCCTTTGCATTCTTGCTTTTGGATTAGAGCGTTTTGAATCCATAAATGACATGGCTTCCGGTTTTACTTTTGCTGCTTTTAATGCCTTAATTAGTCCCATTCTTACCTATGGGTTAATTGTTTTTGTAGAAAGAATATTTAATTTAACAACCGATTTAACATTTCTTGAACTGACTGATTTAAATAGACCTTTGTTAAAAGAATTGGCAAAAAATGCTCCCGGTACGTTTAGTCATACAATTTCTATGGGAACTTTGGCAGAAACAACAGCAGAAGCGATTTCCGCAAATTCAATACTAGCTAAAGTCGGAGCTTACTATCACGATATTGGAAAAATTCTAAATCCAGATAGCTTTGTTGAAAATCAAATCGATTCCAACAATATTCACGAGAATTTGCCTCCGGAAAGAAGTTCAGCGCTAATTAAAGAGCATGTACATAAAGGAATTGAACTTGCAAGAAAACATAAATTACCAAATGATGTTATAGATTTTATTCCAATGCATCATGGAACTATGGTAATTTCTTATTTTTATGAAAAAGCTAAAGAATTATATGGGGAAGAAAATGTAAACATTAATGAATTTAGATATGATGGACCTAAACCTAAAACAAAAGAAACAGCCATCGTTATGTTAGCAGATGCTTGCGAATCAGCAGTAAGATCATTACATGAATCTGATCCGCAAGTAATTGAGAATGTAATTAATAATCTTATTAATACAAGAATTGAAGATGGACAATTAGATGAATCTCCTTTAACTTTTAGAGATGTTGATAAAATCAAAGAATCTTTTTTAAGCATTTTATTGGGGCATCATCATAGAAGAATTCGTTACCCAAACCAAGAAGAACTAGAAACTAAGCCGGAAGAATGATGTAGATGGAGCAGTTCATTAACGAATTCATTTCCATTTTACGTTATGAAAAAAACCTTTCGGATAATACCGCGAAATCATATCGGAGTGATCTTAAAAGCTTAGTTGCATATTTGAATAAAAATA
>JAGUXE010000316.1 GCA_020061995.1 Ignavibacteriales bacterium
ATATCAATCAAGTTATGATAAACCGGGATTTTTTCATATTCAATAAATCCGGTAAATTCAGTTTTATCATCAATCCCCAATTCCATTGTTAGTTTTTTCAGATCATTTTCAAGATATCCCTTCCCGACAATCAATAATTTTAGATTTAGATTGGGATTTCTATCAGCACAGATCTTAAATGCTTTTATTAAAAATTCGACTCCATATTGCGGTTCTAGTGCTTTAATGGTGCCTATAATTATTTGATCTGATTTATGCGGATTTTCAATTTTGTTGAATCTTTCTAAATCCACCCCAAATGGTGTTACTACAATGTCCTTTGATGTGAATTGTTCAGTGCGAGTTTTCATGAACTCACTTGTAGAAAGTATTCGATCCGCTTTATTGAAAACAAATTCAATAATGGATTTATGAATAAAAGATTGTTCCGGGAATGAAAAAACATCTGCGCCCCAAACTGATACTACAAAAGGATGAAAATTTAAAAAAGAGCCAATTACTCCATAACTTGAAGCATAATGTGCGTGGAGTATGTCAGGTTTAATTTGCTTTATTACTTTTAGAAGATACGGAATGCATAGTAGATAATAGAGTTTAACGATATTACCAAAACTTTTATTCATAAATTTTTCTGGAACCGGAAAGCTAAATATTTCTATACCTGCTAAATATGAATTATTCTGTTTTGCAGAGAGTCCAAAAACTTTTACATCAAAACCTTTTTTATAAATCTCGTTTGCCCATTTAATAGTATGAATGGAGTTAGGAGGAGCTAAAAGTAAGACTTTAATTCTATCTGGTTTCAATGTTTATGTTTTTCCTTAAAGTTTTTGATTGCTCGAAATAAAACAAAAGTGATGCTAAAACTAACCAAAATGGAAGATCCATTGTAATCCAACCAAAACTTATAATATTTATCCCCTCAAAAAATCCACGGATAAACATACCTGCACCGATAGCTAATATTATTAACGTATTTATATATATTGTCTTATCAAAATCTTTATAAAAAATCATTGTTTGATATCCAATCCTAAAGAAAATTATGGGAAGAACTACTGACGCAAATAAACCAAGGATTCCCATTTCAGTGAAAAAACTTAAATAGAAATTGTGTGCAAGGTTACTCCCTTTTGTTATCTCAGCCAATCCTTGAAGGAAGATACCATGCCAACTGTCGAGCATTACAGGTATATAATTGAACATCTCATTTGTAAATGAACCGGGACCTATTCCTAACCAAAAATTGTCAGCAATCATATTCATTGCCAATCCCCAAAGTATATCACGCTGTGAAACACCTTCTTCAATTCGTAACAGTGTAATAAATGTTTCATTAATAGTGGGGACGAAAATAATTATTAATAACAGAATCGCCACAACTGTAATAATTCTAAAGAGTACTTTCCGATATAAATAATATAGTAAAAAAGTAAAGCTGACTGCTAATGAAAGAAAAGCTCCTCTTGATACGGTAAATAATACTCCTATTATTAAAACTAGTAATACTGAGAAATAAAATTTCCTTTTCTTGATATCATCAGTTAATATTTTCCCAATCATTAAAGGTATTGAGATTGCATAAAATGCTGCTGTTCCATTTGGGTTGCTTATTAGTCCGCTAAATCGCAAAAATATCCAAGTGTTTATATCAAATATACTTTGTCCCAATCGAATCATGTTAAAAATAGAAAATAAGACAATTATAACTGATGCGGCAATTATGGAATTTGTAAAAATATTTATTTGCTTTTCACTATCTATTAATGAATAAAAGAAATAAACGATAATAAAAAAGACTGCGGTTTTAGAAGTCACCATCAAGCCCGAGAATGCATATTTTGAGAAGAGTGACGTAATTATCATCAGAAAGATGAGTGCAATCAAATAACTGAGGAGAGTGAAATTGAGTTGAGGGTATTTCGAAATTTCTAAATTATATTTATTCAAAAAAAGATAAAGAAGTGCAGCGATAGCAAAAATATTTACGACTAATCTTAATGATGCACCCAAATCACTAACTAACGTTAACGAAGAAATAATTGTAAACGCAATTAGAAAATCATTTCCCCAAAATGCATACAGATATGCAAAAATCAATAACCCAATTAAATATAATAGATTTGCACCTGCAAGAGAACAAACTCCTACAGTTACTAGTGAGATTAGTAATAATCTTTTATCGTTAAGATTATATGTTCTTAGCATTTTGTAAATTTATTATAAAAATAATTAGATTTCATCAATAAGATTGATCTCAAGAGAAAAACAATCATAATTTGTTTTCAATATTTAGGAATATTAAAAACTGTTTTACAGAATCATAAACTTCTTGAACATCGAGACTACTCATACATTCATAAGTATCGCAAAACTCCCCTCCCCTTGTAAAACAATACTTTGTATCGTACGGGGTACAATGAATTTCTTTCCTTATATATTTATGGATCTCACCATATGGTACATGATTTACCGGATTCGTGGGACCAAATATCGTGAATGTTGGTTTCCCAAATAAGCTTGCAATATGCACGGGTCCTGAATCATTCGAAATTAGCAATGAAACTTTTCTAAGCAATTCAACAAAATCTTCAACGCTTTTCGATTCACAGAAATTAATTTTTTCATCTATCAACATTTTTTTCAAATCATCATTTCTGCTACTCGTAGGAAAAACAAATTCAACTTCGAATTCACTTTTCAATTTGTTTGCTAGTTCGATAAATTTAATGATTCCCCATTCTTTAGCTTCCCAACCAGCAAAGGGGTGTATTAGAATTTTTCCAGTAGTAATATAATTCGACTGAAATTCCTTTTCATATTTACATAAATTCATCTCTTTATATAAACTAACACAATTGATATACAAATCAGTTAAGTGAGGAACATTTGTTTTCAGTGAATAATCATCATAAGCATGTTTCGATAAATCATCACTCAATCCAAATACTCTGTTTACTTTTTGTCCCAAAAATAACGAAACCGAATTAACTGTTCCGGTTAAATCAATTATATCGTAGGGTTCTTGCTCGGCAAATAGTTTCCTTATTTTCAGATCTGCAATTCTTCCTTCAAACAGATAGTCAGATAGGCTTACTGTAACTATTTTCAAATTCGGGAAAACTTTTTCGTAAATAACTCTAGTTTCCGGAAAGCAAAAAAGTATAAAATCTTTTGTAGCGTATCTATTAAATAGACCCATTAATGCAGGTATTGTAAATACAGAATCGCCTAATCGATGGAATGATAAAATAATATTATTACCGGTCTTTCTATTTGGAGTTAGCTTTCTAATAACTTCAAAGAAAACCAAAAGGACTGCCTCCAAAATCTTTATTAGAATCGGATATTTATTAGGAATGCTAAGCAATTCAGTGCGTTTTAAATTGTGAATCATTTCATTTCCCTAATAAAAATATTTTCACGGGACTTTGAATCTCATCATATGATTTTTGCGTTATCAACATCGAATTAAGGATATAAATAATTAAAGTTAAACCCGGTTTCAAGAAAAAACTAATCCAATAATTTAACTCTATAAAACTGAATAGTATGATAACAATTAGAACTGATATTGCTCCATTCGAAATTGAGATTATTAAATCATTCCACCATATTTTATTAAAAACTTTTAATTTTCTATATAAGTAAATACTACACATAACTGTTATTAATACATAACTAAGTGACGTGCTTAAAGCTAAGCCTTCTTGCTGAAAATAATTTACAAAAAAAGCACTTGAAAAAGCTTTAAAGGCAAATACGATTAAATTTATGGATAATAAGAATTTTAGTGCCCCCACTGAATACATTGCTTTATTTATAATAGCAAAAGCAGAGAAGAAAACTAAGCTTAGACTTAATATTTTTAATATTTCAAATGTCATCACAACATCATCAGCTAAAAACTTTCCTCGGTAGTAGAGCACTTTAATGATATCATCACCAAAGAAATAGAGAATAAATGTTATGGGAACAAAAATATAAGTATTAATCGAAATACTTTTACCAAGATTGGTTGAAAATTTTTCAAGACCGGCATTATAATCTTCGGAGAATCGTGGGAAGATAACAGTCGCAAATGTTAATGAGATGATTGAAATTGGAAGAGAATAAATATTGTTGGCATAACTCAATGCAGAAATGCCCCCCGGGTCTACACTATTTAGGAAGTATCGATCGACAATTAGAAATAATTGTCCTATTATTTCTATAAAAATTACAATCCCCAATCCCTTTGGAAATAATCTAAGGAAATCAAAATTATAATTCCTAAATACAAATGAAAATATCTTATCCCTTCGGGATGCAAGAAGGAGAATTAATAATTGGAAAAAACTGCCCGCTAAAAACCCTGCCGCAATCGAATAAATATTCCAATAAGAATTGAAAAATAGTACAACCAACAAAATGGTAATTCCAAAAACCAACTGCGATATTGCCGGAAGATAAAATTTTAGTTTAACTTGAAAGTAGGCAGATAAAACGGAAATCAATGAATTGAGCGGAATTGTCAGTAGAAATATTTTAAATATTGATGAAGCTACACTTCGGATTTCGATCGAAGAATTTGTCAAATAAATATTCATTATCGCATCAGTGAATAGATACAATATGATCGATATTAAAATCGAGAAAACTAAAAATATTATAATTGTGCTATTCAGGAATTTAATTTGAAATTGTTCTTTTAGGGAGGAATATGCTGGGATAAAATAGTTTTGACCGATATAGAGTATGATCGTGTTAATAACTACAGGAATAACTGCACCAACAAGATATAAATCAAACTCTTGCTGCAATCCAAAATAGGCAGCAAAAACGGATTCTCTTACAAGTCCAACACCTTTTCCTAAAACATTAAAAACGATCAGGTAAAAGGAAGTACCTGCTACCGTAGCAAAAAAATGTCGTTTAAACATTAACTAAATTTTCTTTGTTTTAAAAAGTAATCAATTGTCCTTCGCAAACCCTCCTCTCTTCCAATTTTTGGATACCAACTCAATAATGATTTAGCTTTTGATATGTCGGGCTGTCTAACTTTCGGATCATCTTCAGGAAGATCTTTATAAACAATTTTACTCCTAGTTCCGGTAATTTTTATTACTTCTTCAGCGAATTGTTTTATTGTAATCTCATCAGGATTCCCAATATTTACCGGATTTACTTCATTTGACAAAAGTAATTTATAAATTCCATCTACCAAATCATCAACATAACAAAAACTTCTCGTTTGTGAACCATCCCCAAAAACAGTTATCTCTTCATTCTTCAATGCTTGATCTACAAAGGCAGGTAAAGCTCGTCCATCGTTGAGACGCATTCTTGGTCCATAAGTATTAAATATCCGAACAATTCTTGTATCTACACCATGATATCTGTGATACGCCATAGTTATTGCTTCAGCAAATCTTTTAGCTTCATCATATACTCCACGAGGACCAACAGGATTTACATTTCCCCAATAGTCCTCTTGTTGTGGATGGACATTAGGGTCACCATAAACCTCAGAAGTCGATGCTAATAATATTCTTGCTTTTTTTTCTTTAGCCAAACCTAATACTTTGTGAGTGCCAAGTGAGCCAACTTTTAAAGTTTGAATTGGAAGTTTGAGATAATCGATCGGGCTGGCAGGAGAAGCAAAATGTAGAATATAATCGACGCTCCCAGGGACAAAAATATAGTTTGTAATATCGTGCTTAATAAATTCAAAATTCGGGTTGCCGAAAAGATGAGCAATATTGTTTGGATTCCCGGTAATTAAATTATCAATGCAGATAACTTTACAATTTTCATTAATAAATTTATCACATAAATGGGAGCCCAGGAAACCTGCCCCCCCGGTAACTATTGCAGTTTTTTGATACATTAATACAAAATTATTTTAATTAATAAATTTTTTCAGTTTATTCTCGTTTTGCATTATAATAAGAGTTAAAGTAAAAAATATTATCATCCCTCCCAAAAGTGTCCAAACAATTAGTCTTGGAGAAGAAGATTTGAGCGGCAACACCGCAATATCTAACACTTCGATTGTTGGAACATCTCTGTTCTCTTGAATTTTCTCTTTATAATATTGCTGTTGAAGTAATAAATATACTTCATTTTTAACTTTCACTTCTCTTAAAAGATTTGATAGACTTATGCCGAGTTGTGGTGCATTCGAAAAAGAGAGGAAAAAATCCTGATTAGAGCTATCAAATTTCTCATATTGTTTTTTCAATTCAGCTAACCGCAAACGGATACTTTCCATCACAGAACTATTTTCTTTTAGGTTTTGTGAAAGAAGATTATAATTTATTTCGGTAGCTGTTATTTCACCTTTCAATTTTGCGACAGCTTCAATTGAAGCTTTAATCTGTTCCGGTAACGAAATTGCTTTGTTCTTCGATTGAAACTCCATTAATTGAGTCTCGGCTGAATCAAGTAAAATTTTTGTCCGTTGTATTTCGGTATCTATATATAATCGTGCTCTTTTTGCTTTTGAGCTCATTTTCTCCCGATTTATTTGGTCCAACGACTCAACTAAAGTGTTAGAGATAATTGCAGATAAATTTTTAATATACTCATTCTGACTTGTAAAACGACCGAAAATAGAAGTTGAGACCGGTACTGATAAATTAATCACCCCTTCTTTAGTTATCTCGGTTTGAATTTCTTTCATTAATTGTGTTGCAGCATCAAGTTCATTGTCTGCATCATAATAATGAATGAGTTCGAGTTTATTTACAGTCATCAATGCAGCAGTTCTACTCTTCAATATTTCAGCATAAAGTTGTGAACTGGCAGAAGAAGCTCCGCTCATTAATGAAGATATATCCCCTCCTCCCATACCTTGTAAAAGATTACCTAAGGAATATTGAGTATTTTTTTCAGGAGGTAACACGGTTACAGACGATTGATAAGTCACAGGATATACAAAAAAGAGAATTAAGAAAAGAATGAACATACCTAAAAGGGTATTTACAAAAATCTTTTTTCTATGATAGAGGATTAAATTAATAATACTTTGCAAGTTCATATTTACCTGGTACTTACAACAACTGCTACTGTGGCGGCTACAACTGTTGCAACCTGTCCGACTACGACAATTATATCTTTGAATAAAACCCAAAATTTGGGTGATGGTGGATCTTCCGGGATCCAAATTGCATCACCAGGCTCTATTACTTCTACATCATCAGCATCAATCCACTCGCCAGTATTTGCTTTAATAACTCTGATATCTGATTTAAGTGCACGCCATGCAAAACCACCTGCAATTTTAATATAATCATCTATTCCAAGCTCACTTCTAAAAGGTACATTTCCGGGTTTTACAACCTGTCCGATCAATGTGACAAAATCTTTTTTCTCAGGAACTGTAATAACATCATTACGACGAAGTCGTATGTTTTCACTTTCTAAATTTCGTTCAAAAAGGTCAACAAAATCTGCAACAACCTTTCCTTTTCTTAGACGCGACTTCGATTTGAAATAATCATACTCGTCATCGGTCATATCAACTCTTGGAATAATTTTTAGACGCTCGAATTCAGGGTCATCATCTGATAATCCAATTTCCCTCTTGACAAATGCATCCTGCAGTGAAGCATTTGGTAGAAAACCACCTGCTTCTTTAATGACTTCAAAAAGTGTTGTTTCATCGTCGGTAATTTTATAGACACCTGGAAACTTAACAAAACCTTCTATCAAAACAGAATTGTCAATCATATAACGTGGAATTTCTCTTACAATAATCCGATCACCATTTTGAACTAAAAACTTATTATTGAGCAATTCATCATAAGAGACATAAATTCTTTTTTGGGTCACAAAATCATTTTCGAATCTTACCACTTCAATTGTATCTAACCTTGCTTTACTTAAAAAACCACCGGCCAAATTGATTAGATCATACAAGTTTTCATCTCTAATGAACTCGTAAGTACCTTGAAATTTCACTGCACCAATAATTGAAATTGTTCTATCGATTTTATCAACGTAAATGAAATCATAATCTTTGAGATAAGGATTGTTTTGTTGATCCGCTAATCTAAGATACCTTAAAAAGTCGTATTTCTTAGACTCCCCACTTTCGCTTACAATTTTAATGTTTCTTAAATTGGAAGAATTATTTAACCAAATATTCTTTGTTATAACATCACTTAATCTTGAATTAGCATAGATTCCTACTTCAGATGTCTTTTTAATATCCCCTGCAACTGTAATTTTAATTTTTCTAATTTCAATTAGAGAAATATGAATTTCAACATTTTTGTAAATCTTTCTGAGGGCAGATATTATTTTCTCTTTTGCAACATACAATAAATCATTTTTCAGATATATGTTCCCAATTCGCGGCAAGTAGATTGAACCTTCTCTGTTAATTTCGCTATTGAAAACAACTTCATCTAAACCAACTATAGAAATTAAAAATCTATCCCCAGTCCCTAATCTGAAGGTAAGGGTATCAACACCTCCGTCCGCGGTAATAGAGATTGGAGAGACGGATAACGAATCTTTATTAACCAATCCAGCGCGCTCAGGATATGATACGACACTTTGAGCAAATAAATTAGATGTTGTTATAACAACCAATAGAACAAAATAAAAGAAATACATTTATAGATTCTTGCTAATTATTGATAACTGGAGGTTTTGCACTCGAGTTTTGCTCCCCCTTTTTAGGTCTAGAATAGTAATAATAGTATTTATAATAAGAACCGTATGAGCTTTTATAAATGAAATTATTTAAGACTGCACCAAGAAAGCTAACATTGTCTTGACGAATAATCTCTACTGCTTTTTCCATCAATTCTTTTTCGGTAGTGTTAGCTGAAACGACCAGAATAGTACCATCAGCAAGACGTGAGAGAATCTCTGAATCGGTTACAGCAATAACAGGTGGTGAATCTAAAAGTATATAGTCGAATTTATCTCTAAGTCCATCAATAAACTCCTTCATGCGGGGTGATTCTAAAGTTTCCGCCGGGTTTGGAGGAATAGTTCCTGCAGTTATATAATAAAGATTTTCTTGATCTGATTTCCTAAGGATTTCATCAAAACTGACTTGGTTAAAAAAGTAGTCTATTACTCCGGGGTAACGGTTCGCTTTGAAAAATGAATGAACTCTTGGTTTACGTAAATCGCAATCAATGATGAGCGTTTTTTTATTCGACTGCGCAAAACTTCCTGCCAAATTTGCGCATATCATTGTTTTTCCTTCTGAAGGGGCTGATGATGTAACCAAAATCACTTTAAGTGATGTAGTATCAATCCTCGAATACTGTACTCTCGTTCTTAGGGCTCTAAATGCCTCACTTGGAATTGAATCTGG
>JAGUXE010000303.1 GCA_020061995.1 Ignavibacteriales bacterium
GTTTTAGACAGGGTTTACCAGGTTCAAGTTATGCTTTTGAAATAGCATCCCGATTGGGTTTATCAAATTCACTGATCGAACTCGCGAAAAACAATTTATCATCAAATGAAAATAAACTCGAAAATATATTAATCGAACTGGAAAAACAAAAGCAGTTATTAAAAGAAAAACTTAGAACAACTGAAATTGAAAAATCACGTTTCGAAGGGCTATCTAATCTTTATCAAGAAAAAGTAAGTACGTTTGAAAAAGAGAAAAGAAAAATTCTTAAAGAGACAAAAGAAAAAGCTCAAGAAATCTTATTAGAGACACAAAAGAAGACAGAATTAATTATAAAGGGGATCAAAGAAGAGCAAGCTTCTAGAGATTCAATAAAAGAAGCCAAAAAGAGTATTAAGAACATAATTCAGAATACACAAAATATTTATAAAGAAGATGTTGATTTATTGAATAAAAACTTTAATTTTAGAACAGAAAATTTTGTCCGTGTAAAAGGGACTCAGACCACGGGAAAAATTGTTGAGATTAATGAATTAAAAAAAAGTGCCATGATTGTATCAGGCAATTTAAAGATGCAAGTAAATCTTATTGATTTATTACCTGAGAAAGAATCAATCAAAGAAAATAAATTTGATTACTTTGAAAACGTACTCTCATCTCAACCTGAAATTAGAATTGATCTCCGTGGAAAACGTGCTGATGAAGCAGAGTTTGAAGTTATAAAATTTATCGACTCAGCATATACTAACGGTTTACAGTCAATTGAAATATTACATGGAAAAGGAACCGGAGCGTTAAAGAAAACCGTTCGTTTATTATTAGATCATCATGACAAAGTAAAAGATTATCGCTTTGCCCCTGTTGAATACGGCGGCGAAGGTATTACAATAGTAGAATTAAAGTAGAGTAATATTGTTCAATAAAATCCTAGTTGTAAATAGAGGCGAAATCGCCGTCCGACTGATTCGTGCTTGTCGCGAAATGGGGATTAGATCAGCAGCTGTCTATTCATCTGCGGATACTTTTTCTCTTCATACAAGAATTGCCGATGAATCATATTTCCTCGGCGCAGCTCAACCTTCAGAATCATATCTAAACATTTCGAAAATTATAGAATTAGCAAAAAAAATAAATGTAGATGCAATTCATCCAGGATATGGGTTTTTGTCTGAAAATCCTGATTTTATTCAAGCAGTTGAAGAATCCGGAATTATATTTATCGGACCATCATCAAAATCTGTCAGAATGATGGGAAGCAAAACAGCAGCGCGTAATTTGATGAAAAAAAATGGAGTCCCAATTGTACCTGGAACTACCGAACCCATTAAATCTATCGAAGATGCAAAAAAGATATGTTCAGAAATAGGTTATCCCGTTTTATTGAAAGCATCTGCCGGCGGTGGTGGAAAAGGAATGAAAAGCGTTTATGAAGAAAAAGAATTGGAAAATGCTTTTCTTTCGGCTACGCGAGAAGCAAAAAAAGCTTTTGGTATTGAAGAAGTATATGTTGAAAAATTAATATTAAATCCCAAACATATAGAAGTTCAAATTTTGGGAGATAAGCATGGCAATTATGTTCATCTATTTGAAAGAGAGTGTTCAGTTCAAAGAAGGCATCAGAAAGTAATTGAAGAAGCTCCATCTCCATCGGTTGATGAGATTACTAGAAGTCAAATAACTGAAGCTGCAATTAATGCAGCTAAAGCTTGTGGCTACTACAATGCCGGAACCATTGAATTTCTGATGAATTCTGATAAGGAATTTTATTTTCTTGAAATGAATACTCGATTACAAGTCGAACATCCTATTACAGAATTAATTTCTGGAATTGATCTGGTGCGCGAGCAGATTAATATAGCTGCCGGAAATAAGATTTCATTTAAACAAGAAGATCTAAAAATCCTCGGACATGCAATTGAAGCCAGAGTTTATGCAGAAGATCCGGATAATAATTTTTTGCCTACTGCAGGAAAAATCGTTTATCACCGCCTTCCATCAGGACCTGGGGTTAGGGTTGATCGAGGTATTGATAATGGAACGGTAATCGGATTAAATTACGATCCACTTTTAACAAAATTATCAGTTTTAGGTAAAAACCGAAGCGTAGCTATTTCGAAATTAAATATTGCCTTGTCAGATTATTTAATTGCCGGAATTACTACTAATATTTCATTTTTAAAATGGATATTGAGGCAGAGAAAGTTTATCGACGCTTCATATTCAATAAATTTTTTAGAGGATGATTTTATTCCACTTATACCTGACAAATGGAAAAAGGATCAACTCCTTATTGATGAGGAAGCGGCTGCATTATTTGCAGTTTTATTAAGAGATAAAAAAAGAAATTCGAAGGGCGTGACAAATGATAATATTCATGTTTCAAATTGGACAAAATTAACGCATGAATAATTATTTTGTTACCATTAATGAAAAGGAACATCATATCAAATATGATAGCGGTAATTCTGTAATTATTAATGATAAAAAACTTACTTTTGAACTCGCAGATCAAAATGGATTTCACTTTTCATTGCGGTTTGGAAATGAAACTTTTGATATAATCAAAGTTCAAGAGTCTGAAGGAAAAATATCATTACTAATTGATGGGATTTATTACGATGCTATCGTACAATCCGATTTGGAAAGAAAAGCTGCTCAACTGATGAAAAATTCGAAAAGGCAGAATCATTTAGTTGAAGTTAAATCTCCAATGCCTGGTATGGTGTTGAAAATAACTAAAAAAGTTGGGGAGGAGGTTAAATTAGGAGAATCGGTAGTTATATTGGAAGCCATGAAAATGGAAAACGTGATCAAATCTACGTCATCCGGAATAATAAAAGAAATTTTCGTAAAAGAAAATAATCCGGTTGAAAAAGGTGCCATTCTATTTAAAATAGAATGAATTATTTAATAACAAAAAAATCATGGAGGTTGTGTGAGAGTCAAATTCTTTGTGATACTCTTAAGTCTCATATTAAGCAATGCCGTTATTTATGGCGGTGGATTTCAAGTTAATGAACATGGAGCTCGTGTAACTGCAATGGGTGGTGCGTTTGCAGGTTTAGCAAATGATGCTTCTGCATTATATTTTAATGCTGCAGGTATTACACAGTTGCGTGGGTTTAACGCTATGTTGGGAACAACATTAATTTTTCCGTCAACATCATTCAGAGGACCAAGTCCTGATGTTACAGAATATAAAATGATAAAACAAATGTTTTATCCAAGTCACTTATATCTTACATATGGTATATCGAATGATCTGCATGTAGGACTCGGTATGAATAACCCATTTGGGCTTGGTACAAAATGGGATGATGATTATGTTGCTCGATTTGTAGCTCTGGAAACAGTATTAAGAACATATGCATTTTATCCTACAGTTGCATATAAGGTTTTAGATAATCTATCGCTTAGTGCATCTTTAGTTTATAATGTTGCCACAGTCAAAATTAGAAGAAAAGCGGCTGTAGGTACATTAGGAGAAGCTCAAATTTTACTTGAAGGTACTGCTAAACCATCATTTGGTTATAATTTTGGTCTATTATGGAAACCAATTAATGATTTATCCGTTGGATTAACTTATCGTAGTTCAGCAGAATATGAATTTGAAGGGACTGCGACCCCATCGTCTGATCAATCACAAGTTGTGGGATTATTACCATCAGGCGATATTGTTGCAAAATTTAATCAACCGAATCAAATTGTTGTTGGTTTAGCTTACCACGCAACTGATAAATTAGTTCTAACTTCTGATTTTCAATATATCGGGTGGTCAAGTTATGATTCATTAAAAGTTGATTTCGTGAATCCGGCTTATTCAGATTTGGCCTCTCCAAAAGAATATAAAAATACCTATATTATACGTTTTGGAGGTGAATACAGTTACAATGATGATTTAACATTTCGAGGTGGTTTGTTATATGATAACAATCCGACACCTGACGCACGTCTAGACCCTTCCTTGCCAGATAGTGATAGACTTGGTTTAACATTAGGAGCCGGATATCAAGTGACTGAAAATTTTAATGTTGGTCTTTCATATATGTTTTTAAGATTTACCGAAAGAACAGTAACCGATTCAAAAGTTAATTATTCAGGAACAGGTTACGCACCATTAAATGGTGTTTATAATTCAACAGCTAATCTTTTCGGTTTCAGTTTTTCATATAATTTTTAATTGAAGGAGGAATTTCATGAAAAAAATATTTTTAGTTTTGATGATCGGTCTTTTTTCTCTTTCTATTTTTAACGGATGTGAAGATAGAACCGAATTAACTGCACCAGTTCAGCCAGCTTTTTCAACAGGAACTGCTGATTTTACGAGAGTTGTTTCGATTGGAAACAGTTTAACAGCAGGTTTCCAATCAAATGCACTTTTTGAAAGTGCTCAGAAATATTCATATGGTTCACTAATTGCTAAACAAACTCGTTCGGCGAGTTATGTCCAACCATTGATTAGTGATCCTGGTTATGGTGGAAAAATTAATTTAACCGGATTTTCAAATACAACACCACCGAGACCCATGTTTTCGTATAGTCCTGCACAGGGTGGAACACCGCTTTTATTAACTCATGCAGCACCTTACAATAACTTAGGAGTACCTGGAGCCATTCTATATGATGTAATGGATACAACAGATTTTGCTACTAAAAGTGTAATGCGAGCAAATCCCTTTTTCCAATTAGTACTTAGAAATCCTGCTCTCGGAAAAAGCATATTTGAGCAAGCAAAAAATCTATCCCCAACTTTCTTGTTAGTTTGGATTGGTAATAATGATGTTCTTGGTTATGCGACTTCAGGTGGAACTCGCGGTACTGATATCACAGGGAAATTGCCATCTGATAACGCAGTTTTCGGTTTCTTATACAATCAAATGTTAACAAGAATTGCAACTGAATTACCTAATACTAAAGCGGTTTTTGGAAATATTCCAAATGTAACCTCAGTTCCTTATTTCAAATCAGTTGGACCTTCGGTTGCTGCAGAAATTAAAAAAGCTCAGGCAGTTTATCCAACTTTGCCTGGACTTATCTATGCAAAAACAACTTCACCATTTGTGGGAATTGCAACAGTAGAAGCACTTGCAAGTTTTCAAACTTTGTTGACTTTAACTTCTTCAACTTATGCCCCTTATTTAGGACAACCTACGGGTAAATATTATGTTGATAAAGGACTAGCTATCCCTGCTGGTGTTGATACAACGAAACCATTTGGATTTGATCCTACAAATCCATTCCCAAATGAATTTGTCTTAGATCCTGATGAAATGACAATTGCTTCAAATGCAGTGAGTGCTTTTAATAATACAATAAGTACACTTGTTTCTGCAAATCCTAATTTTGCATTATTTGATGCAAATGCCTACATGAATCAATTGTCTGCGACAGGTTTAACAATTGATGGAATTGGATTCAGCTCTGCATTTATTACCGGAGGCGTTTTCAGCTATGATGGTGTTCATCTATCGGATCATGGAAATGCGATTGTAGCTAATCAAATTATTTCAGTTATTAATACAAAATTTGGTGCAGCAATTCCAAAAATCAATCTGACCACAATCCCTGGTCTTAAATTTTCAAAAA
>JAGUXE010000211.1 GCA_020061995.1 Ignavibacteriales bacterium
AAAGGTTTTAAATTGTTTTTGTTCATTTATTAATAGCTTTCAATTTTTTTGTTTTCTCTTCAATGCATCATTAAAGCTTTGTCATACATTTGTCAATAGAAACCGGGAGCTGTTTACACTCCCAGATTACGTTGATCATTTTGTTTAAAAAGACCAGGACAAACCAACACCAACCGATAGATAATTCAAATTAACAGATGTGATTATATTTTCAATCTCGATATCCCGATTGAGTGAACGATATCTTAGAGATGGTAATAATGAAAACCTTTCACTCAAGGGAATCACCAGACCAGCTTCTGCCTGCCAGCCCAATCCATGCCCCGAATCAATAATTATTTCACCACCGTTATTCTCAATTTCAATGTGATTATATGTTCCACCAGCTCTTACATGATAGCTTAAACCTGATTCTCCTATCGGATGAATAAACTGAAAACCAAAAGTGTATCCGGTTTCCTCAAAACTTGCATCCGGACCAGCAAAGGATTGATCAACTGCAAAATTATTGTAACTCCATCCTGCATAAGCAGCCAGATGCGGCATAAAACGATATGCTATTGTACCTTCAAACCCGAACCCTAATCCTAGATCAGCATCAGCAATGTTTTCAGTTGCGAAATCAACACTCGGTCTGAATTCGATACTCCAGCGATCTTGTGCTTTTGCCTGATGAAAAGCAAAGACAAGAACCAGTACAACTGTTGTTATAAATACTTTTTTCATGATATCTCCTTTTAAGTTTGTTTGAAAATTATTTTAAGTTCTGATCCAAACTTAAAAGGTAGATTCAGTGCTAGAAAATATAAGGCGATGAATGCGTTAGTTTGAAGGATGAACCAGTAGTCTAATGGATGAAAATACAATTGCCGATATTGCTGTTGCCACGGAATTAACAAATATTTTTTGAGGAATGACTTCCATCGATTTAATTATTGTGCTATCGCTCCTTAGCCTTTTGACTTTTGCATGGCAGTAAAGAACCATTTCTTGACTGTTTGAAGTCAAGGTATGGACCTTGACAGCTGAGCAAAGATATTTACGATATGGAACCTGAAGAATATTCTTACCATTTCACCCTAAGTCTCATAACTAATGATCTAATCTTCAAGTTTAAAAGAAAAGGGAGTAATTCCTTACTCCCTTAATTTCTTGAAATTATCATCTGCCTCACCATTTAGCGGAGGAGAATCATCTTCTTTACTTCAGAATACCTTCCGCTATTTATTTTATAAAAATAAATCCCGCTCGGAAGAGCATCAGAATTGAATTCAATACTATGAGTTCCGGCTTGTCTAAGTTCATTCAACAAAGTTGCTACTTCAACTCCAAGAACATTAAACACTTTTATCTCTACATTATTATCCGTTGGAATTGAGTACTCAATTTTTGTTGTTGGATTAAACGGATTTGGAAAATTCTGTTTCAAAGAATAATCTGAAACAGCATTCAAGCTTACTTCAACTTCCGGAGAGTATTCATACTGTCCGTCACTATCAATCTGTTTAAGTCTATACTTAAATTCAGTTCCATCTTTTGGTTTATCGGTAAAAGAATATTCCTTTGGAGAATTACTGTTTCCAGCCCCTGCAACAAAACCAATAGTTTCCCAATTTATAATTTCTAATTTCTCATTTTTTATTGTCCGCTCAACTTCAAACCCGTAATTGTTTACCTCTGTAGCAGTTTGCCAATTCAATATCACTTCGTTTTCAATTGTATTTGCTGTAAAAGAGGTAAGTTCAACCGGTAAGGAAGCATCCATAACTATATCATCAAATCCCCAGTAAAGTGAATATGGAGCCGTAATGTTAATTGCAGTTATTCCAATCCAATTTAATGTTACTAGTTTACTATTCTCATCCCACTGATTTGGAGATGGGGTATAATTTACAGTTGAATTTGATCCTCCGACCGGAACAAAAGTCATTGTCCCGGGAGAATTAGTCTGAGAACCTTCATAAACTTTTAGTGTCCTAATATTTACAACACCACTAAAAGAAATAAAAGAGCAGATCTTGAAGTTCTAGGAAAAGGCTCGGTCTCAAGAGGAAACCGAATTCCCGGAATAATAGATTATCTCAATATACCGATTACTGAACTTGGACTCTTCGCAGTAAATGAAGGAGGGTATGATCTAGCAGTTAATCTTCTTAAAGAGTATAACAGAAACATTGCAATAAAGCTTGAAGCAGTAAAAGATAATCCGGCAGAAAGGGGTGTTATTATAAAGGAAGAGCAGCATTCTTTTCTTACAAAGCTTAAACGGTTCGATAAAGAAGAGAGAACTTACTTTACATCGGTTTGGGCTTATGAGATCTACAAAACCGCCTCCTCGGTACACGACTCTATTTTGTGGATTGGGAGCGAGGGAGATTTAGAAGGAACTTCCGGCGATACGATACAAATGCTCTGTAATCTTCAACTCGGAATGCATATAAAAAGGAACGGTTCTGTAAAAAGGTTTTATGAAGAGAGAATACCTTTAAAAAGTGTAAGATCCGTAAGATTGTGGGATAATGAATCCCTTGATGCAAATGATTTTACAGATGTCAATGAGATTATGGTTGAAAGTGGAACAGTGCTCATCAAAGACCGTATTGTGAAGCTTGGCGAGGAAGTAAAGATATGCGACGGATTATATTCTGTCAGCCAAATAGTACAGTCAGTCAGCAAGAGAGATACCCGCAAACTCCTCAAATGCAGTCTGACTGTATATCTTTCCTAATGCTTCTTACAAAACTTACGTTTAATAAAATGCATATCCATCATAAATAATTGCCCCATCTTTAACAATCAACACAACTGAGATGAAGCTCCGCTCCGCCGCCTCCGGCGTAAGCTCCGCAAAGTCTTGAAGCCTAAAGCAGAGTGCGTTAATGATTAACCTTACATCATAGATTATTAAAATGCTGATACTATTTCAGCAAAGTAAATTTCTTTGCCGATAAAAACTCTCCTGCACTAAGTCGGTAGATATAAACTCCACTTGATAAATTCGAGCCGTCAAAATTAACTTGATGATATCCCGATGTCATTTCCTGATTAAGAAGAGTAGCAACTCTTTCACCTAAAAAATTAAATACTACAAGAACAACTTTAGTATC
>JAGUXE010000260.1 GCA_020061995.1 Ignavibacteriales bacterium
CGATAATATTTTTGTTCGGCTCTTTCTTCAGCAACTTTTTTTAATCTTTTAAACTCTGTTTCCCAGCCTGCTGATTTAGCAAACACCGGATCATATTTTTTCTTTATACAAAAGATAAACCATTTATCTTCAAGCTTCATCGGTTCTGCATATTCATTCAATCCAAGATTAAATAATTTTATTTCATCACTTTCAGTCAGATTACCGATACCAAAAGTAAGAGTATCGGTTTGAACATCAGCTAACTCGACATATAACGAATCGAAAGGAGTCCCCAATTTTAATAAATTGTAAATATCTTCAATCTCTTTTTGAGTGTCAGCTTTTATAAATGTTGTAAAGATTATCGAGGGAGAGACTAAATATTGATTTAATAATTCATCGCCTGTAACTTTAGAAGGCTCAACAATCTTAAGTTTATACAGAGCATCACGTACAAACATTTTTTCAAATTCGATTAGGGAATGTTTCACCAATTCGAGAGTATCAATTCCATAATCACGAGCACCGATTGCGAGAATTTTTTCCCCAATTAATGAGTACAAAAAATCTTCTTTAATCTTTCGATTTTCCCCCTTTAGTTTTCTTCCGAGAAGCGGTGTCATCTCAACGCGTTCGATATATTCTTTTTCCGATAATTGATAATTTCCTATTTTTACAAGAGGTTTATCAACTACTTGTCCTATTAATGAAATGACCGATAACAGAAATATTATTAACATTTTAGAAAGTATGAAATTCATTTTTTTTCACAAGTAAGTCATCAAAAACTTTATTTAGGATTAAAAGATAACCGAATAGCCAAAGAAACTCAAAGAAAAAAACTGACCATAATTGAACGGAAAACAAATTGGGATTAAATAAACAAAATCGAAAAGAGATTTTAGCTTTAAAATCAACTCATACCGTTGATCAACTTGCTTCTAAATATAAAGTGAGTAAAAAAGAAATCGAACAAATCATAAATGCAAAAGTTGAAACTAAAAAAAATTCAAACTCTCCTTTTTGGTTTTATCTGGTTTTGGTTTCGATTCCGATAATATTTTTTCTCCTCCTAGAATTTGGATTAAGACTTTTCAATTACGGAAATAGTTATGATCAATGGGTAAATGCAACCCCAACTAAGTTAATGCTCAATAATGATATTGCACGAAGATATTTCTATACTACTAAAAGCGTTCCATATTCAATTCAAAACACCTTTGATGTTGAAAAAAAATCTGATGCGTTTCGTGTATTTGTTATGGGAGAAAGTAGTGCTGCAGGATACCCCTTTTCTCCGAACGGATCATTCTCCCGTTATATACAGAAGCGGCTTGAATTACTTTATCCAACTAAAACTATTGAAGTTGTAAACATTGCATTAACTGCTATAAATAGTTATACACTAAGGGATTTATTCCCGGGAGTAATCGAACAAAAACCTGATTTAGTTCTAATCTACACGGGCCATAATGAGTATTATGGTGCTCTGGGAGTCGGTTCACTTGAATCACTGGGACAATTTCGTTTCTTTGTAAATCTTATTTTATCATTAAATGATTTTCGTACAACTCAGCTTTTACGGAATATTCTTGTATCAACCTCCTCACTTTTTACATCCTCCCCTGATAAAATTGAAACCGGGACTCTTATGTCTCGTATGGCTAAGGAACAATTAATTGAATATGATTCGCATGTTTTTAATGCGGGACTGAATCAGTTTGAAAATAACATGCGTGATATTCTGATTATGGCAAAAGAAGCAGATGTTCCGGTGATTCTTGGTACGTTAGCGAGTAACCTGAAAGATCAACCTCCATTTAATCCTGAAAAGATTGATGGGAATAAAACTGCTTTAGATCTCTTTAAAAAGGGGAAGGAACTGCTGCTAGAAGATAAAACAGATGAAGCAAAGAAACTTTTTATACACTCGAAGGAACATGATGCTTTGAGATTTCGGGCATCAGAAAAGTTAAACGATATAATAAAACAACTTGGCGATGAATTTAGTTTTCCAATTGCCGATGTATCTTCAGAATTTGATAAAAGTAGTCCGGGAAAAATTACCGGTGATAACCTCATGGTAGATCATTTACATCCTACATTAGATGGCTACTGGTTGATGGGAAAAGTATTCTTCCAAACAATGCAGAAGAGCAATAAAGTTCCACCATGTGGTTTTTTAGAAATTACTGATGAAGCTCAAGAAAGCCGAGCGATTGAAAATTTCTATTTCTCCAAACTTGATTCAACCATTTCTAAATACCGAATAATCATATTAAAAAATGATTGGCCATTCAGTACACGAAAAGATAATGCTACAATGCTTAGGTTATTCAACGCTCAAACCACTCTTGATTCAATTGCATTATTTGTAATTGATAACAAATACTCGTGGGAAGAAGCACACAGAGAAGCCGCCGATTATTATTTAACTCTAAATGATTTTGACGCTTATCTATATGAAATGAATGTACTGATTGATCAGTATCCTTTTATAACCGAGTATTACAATGCTGTTGCACAGGAATTATTAATCCGTAAAAAATATGATGAGGTTTATAATCTTTTAAAAAGAAGGATAAAAATTGATTCGGATGCTTTTTCGACTAAGTGGCTTGGCATAATAGAACTTTCAAGGAATAACAATACAGAAGCAATTAAACTATTAAAACAAAGCATTTCATATAACAATAAAGATGCACAAGTATTTTTTAATTTGAGTGGTGCTTATGTAAATTCAAGCGATTTTAGTTCAGCATTAACTGCAATTGAGAAATGTATACAGATTGACAATAAATTTCCAGGGGCTGCTGAATTATATAACCAATTGAGAGCAGCAACTAAACAATAATTAACTTCCGAGCAGATTTAAAATTAGAAAGCCGTTCCGATTTCGCAGAACGGCTTTTCTATAAAGGACAGAACTTAATTACTTCAAGAGTAACATCTTCTTTGTAGAAGTAAAGTTATTTGAGGTAACTGAATAGAAATAGATACCACTTGTTAAGTTAGAAGCGTTGAAATCAACAACGTGATTTCCGGCGTTTCTGAATTCATTAACTAAGTTAGCTACTTCTTGTCCAAGTGCATTATAAACCTTCATTGATACCATTCCGGCTTCTGGAATTGCAAAACGGATTGATGTTGAAGGGTTAAATGGATTAGGATAATTTTGACCTAATTCATAAACTGAAGGAATGCCGGAGTTCAAATCACGAACATCTGTAACTACATCTAATAAATCATGATCTCCCATAACACTCCATTGATTAGCAACGCGAGCACTGTTCAAGTTCGCTGTTAAATTAATGAAGTGATCTGTTCCAATTGATGATTCGTTATCGTTACTGCCTGTATTTGTAGGAAGACCCCAGTTAGCACCATATTTATATTGAATTCTCAAGGGTGAATATTGTGGGAAAACTACGTCACGTGACCAAATGTTATCACCAGAAACTAAATCGCCATTCGTTCCATTATCATAAAGTTTAATAGTCTTTGCACTATCTGCATCCGGCCAACCGCCATCAGGCCATTTTAACGGAGCATTAGCACCGCAAAGACGAACATCAGTGATTGAAGTGAATGGTTGCCCAGTTACAGAAGAAACTGCACCAACAACACTAACAGTGAATTTAATGGTAACAGGATAGTTGGTAATATTATCCAAGCCTAAATCATTGAAGGTTCTCTCAGCAAAAGCTGAACCTGCATTGATATCGTCCTGAGTAATTGTATATGTCTTATTAGGATCATTTTCCCAGGTTGTACCGGTTGGAGTTAAATAAGCATATTTATAATTGATAGTTTCATTTAATGAAACTTGCAATGGTTTGGTCATTTCATAATAGTTAGGATCCGAAGAACTTGGAACCATCATGTCAACATTTGACCAACCATTGTGACTTCCTCTAACTGAAAGTGTATCTGTAGCAGGATTGAAACGTCCGGAAACAATTTCATATTCCATATTACATGAGAAAGTAACAGCCACAGGAACAACAGAGCTAAAAACACTATCGTTATTGAACCAACCCGAATAAACACCGGCGCCGGTAACTGTGAACTCTCTATTAGGATCATTTTCCCAACCATCAGCACCCTTGATAAATTTGAATGCAAGTGCATTACCTACAGTAAACGTATCAATTGTAACGGTATAAATTGTATCATTATCAGTGTCTGTCAATACAGTTCCACCGTTACTCCAGCCGTTGAAGTTTCCTGCTAATTTTACAGCGTCTGTTCCGGGTGTGAATAACCCTTTCTTAGCTTGAACGCTCATATTTATCTGGAATTGAACCGAGATATTTTGAGCTAATGTAACATTAGCAAGGAATGCTACAACGATAAAAAAGAACATTTTTTTCATTGTGTCTCTCCTTTGTTTTTTGTTTGTTATTTTTAATTACTCATTTTTAGCATAGTGAGCAATTTGTTAAAATCTTATTCCTATTGAAAAATGTTGTGTATAATCAAGTTTACCAAAATCTTGATAAGCATAATCAATAGATACACCTAAATTTTGCGCGAAATCATATTTCAGACCAAAACCGAGGGTTAATCCTTCCTCGGTGTTGTTAAGAAGAAGATTTTTATACCCCCCTCTTAACGCAATGTTTTCATTAAATACATATTCACATCCCAAATTCAATGATTCAGCATTGTCAGTTGGATGAAGTGCATCAACACCAATTGTAAAACGATGCATATCGAGACTCAAAACATCCATTGCAATACCTACTCTAAATGTCAAAGGCAATGGGAACGGATCTGTTTTTAATTTTGCCATTATTTGATCGTTATTTCCGTAGACATTTGAGTTAATATCGTACTGCACGAACAAATCTTTTCCATCAAGTTGCAGATCACTTCCAAAGTTAGTAATAGTAGCACCAATTCTCAAGCCATAAATATCTGATATAAATAACGTACCAATATCAAAAGCTACCGTGCTTGCGGAAGTATTCCAAATCTTCTGGCTAATATACTTGACAGTTCCACCGACCGAGAATCTGTCAGTAAGGTTATATGCATAGGTTAAGCCTAACACAAGGTCACTTGGATTAAACATCTCCCCCGTCCCTTCAGGTTCATACATGGTAGTAACTTCCATATCACCATAATCAAGATATGTCATACTTAGGCCTACTGTACCAAGATCACCAAGATTCAGCATAACGCCGGCCCAATTGTAATTAATATCTGCAAACCATGTTGAGTGAGCAAATAAGGCTTCATTTGTATAAGAACGAGATGCCCCTGCCGGATTCCAATAAAGTGAGGTAACATCATTTGCAGTTGCAACAAATGCACCGCCTAACCCGATTGCGCGGGGACCTACCGCAATGTTTAAAAACGGAGCGGCAGATGAACCAACTTTTGTTTGTCCAAAAATGGTTCCTAAAAACAAGACAACTATAACTATAATTTTTTTCATATTACTGCCTCCGTTATTTAATTAAGGCAAATTTGCCAATTTTTTTACCTGCGTCACCGGCTTCAACCATAAACACATAAACGCCGAACGCTACATCTAAATTTTCTTCGGTTCTTAGATTCCAATAAACATCCCCAACGAAAAGATTATCATGATAAAGAGTTTTAATCAATTCTCCTCGAAC
>JAGUXE010000404.1 GCA_020061995.1 Ignavibacteriales bacterium
CCTAAAGATTATTGTGGCGAAATCTGTTGTCGGTTCAGTTATCGTCCTGGTATCAATAATACAGCTATCCCATCCCAAACCTATTAACGATAACCCCTCAATCATAAATATTCTCTCTTTATATGTACCATTCCCCACATAAATAGTATCACCAAAACTGCTTATGTTTATGGCTTTTTGAATGCTGTCACTTGCCGTTGCCCAGCTTGTGTAGGGGGGTTGGGCACTTCCGGTTTTGCTTACGTATCGGATTTCGGAGTGGAGAGGGAGTGTTAATAATAATAGGAATATCAACACTATTTTGTTGGAATGGTTTTTCATCACTACTTTCTAAGAATTATGAAAGTTATTTTATTCAACTTAAGAATTATTACATCTAATTTCCAACCTTCGGGGTTTTGAAAAGCTAGAAGTTTTTTTTATACAAAAAATATGAATCCCCAATGGTAGAGACTTGCTGCGGCAAGTCTCTACGCAGCAAATTCAAAGATTGGCAAGTCCCTTCATTAATAAATATTAAACCTACCTCATCAATATCATCTTCTTAGTTTCAACAAAACTCCCTGCTTGCAAACGGTAGAAATATATTCCCGATGATAAACCTGATGCATCAAATTTAACTTCGTAAGTGCCGGGTTGTTTTTCTTCGTTTACGAGGGTGGTTACTTCTCTTCCGAGAATATCATATATGCGTAGAGAGACGCCGTGGCGTGTCTCTGCATTATTCGGGATAGAATATTTAATTGTCGTTACCGGATTAAAAGGGTTTGGGTAGTTTTGGTTTAATTGATAACCGGTAATATTTAAATTAGCATTGCTACCTTCGTCTCCGGAGAGAAGAATAGGATCGATAGTTGAGATTATTTTTCCTGAAGGACCTACAAAATAAAGATGAGTTAAGCTTTTACCACCAACATCATAAAAGTGGGTCATCATTTCGGTTTCATAAGTTGTCCAGGTTTCGCCTTGATTGGTGGAATATATAACATTGCCAAAATTCCCGACGGCAACTACAGTATCCGGATTCAAAAATTTGACAGCATTAAGGTCTGGCGTTCTTACATTCATGTAACTCCAGGAATTTCCTCCATTGATGGTTCTGGCTATAATTCCAGATTGCCCTACTGCAACCCCCAACAACGAATCTCTAAAAACTAAGTCACTAAAATTTTTTCCAAATGGGGAAATGGTAGTAGGCCATACTGAACCGGCATCGGTTGAAACTTTTATTTTTCCCCCTGCCCCGGCTAAACAAATTTTATTATAACCAAACCAAGCAACACCAGGATAATTTTCTGCAAAACCTGAAACAACAGACCAGTTATCACCTCCGTTTGTAGTTTTAAGAGTTCTACCGGAACTTGCAGATATGACCCCCTTCTTTTCATCATAGAAATTCATTTTCAGAAGCATATAGGTTGTAAAACTTGGACGAGTTGTCCATGATAATCCCAGGTCATTGCTGACTAAAAATTCCCCGTTATAACCTGCGGCAAATATTAGAGTATCTGAAATCTTCTTTATATCGAGAAGATTTTCATTTCTTCCCGTTGGTCTTATTGTCCAATCTTTTCCCCCGTCTGAAGTTCTTACTATAACACCGTTATCACCAACTGCAATGGCAATTTTCTCGTTAATAAACTCAATTGCATTAATATTTTTATCGGTTTTAGAGTTCCTTGTAAACAGTTTCAGAATTGACTTAGAATTCCGTTTGTTTTTTAAGATTATTCCGTCAGTTCCAACAATGAAATAACTTTTATCAACAGAAAATATACTTCTCAACCAGTGTGAAGAGGGCTGAAATTCAACAGTCCAGGTTTTACCTTTATCAACTGATTTAATAACAGTACCGTTAATTCCGACAGCAACTATTAAGTTAGAATCAATTACACTAACAGATTGAAGTGTTTGATTTGTTGGAGAAGAAATCTTACTCCAATTAAATCCACCATTTGTAGAACGGAGAAGCAATCCGGATGGACCAACTATTATACCGATGTTCTCATCAAAAAAACTAATTCCATTCAAATTCAGGTCGGTCCCCGAGTAGGGATCACTCCATGTAAGTCCACCGTCCGTAGATATAACGATTGTCCCTAAAGTACCACAAGCAACCAGTCTATTTTCATTAATACTACTTATTGATAATAGATGAGATGAAACTCCGGTATTAGAGACATTCCATGAGGTCCCGCCGTTCGATGTTTTGATAACAACGCCATTATGCCCTACTCCGGTTCCATTGTTCTCATCTCTAAAATTTAATGCATAAATATTACCATTATCGGGGAGATAATACTTCCCCCAAGAGTTACCGAAATCGGTACTTTTTGAAATAACTCCATTTTCACTTGATAGGAAAGCGGTTGAATTGTTTACTAATACAGAACTGTAAATTGTATTAGAAATATCAGACTCTTTCGGCATCCAACTTCTGCCGCCATCAGAAGTAGTTTGCACTTTTCCGTTCAAGCCAGCAACAATACCGGTAAGTGTATCTGCAAAGTGAACAGTATTCAACCATGAATTAAATCCTGAAGAAACTCTATCCCAATTCATCCCCCCATCTATTGAACGGAAAACTTCACCATGTACACCGACTGCTATACCGAACAATGAATCTTTAAATGCCAATCCTTTTATTGTTTTTGTTGGGGGAGTAGCGACTGTATCCCAGGTAAGCCCGAGGTCGGTTGAATAAACCATAAATCCATTACTTCCAGCGAGTATTACTTTGTTGTTTGGCAGTATCCCAGTGGCGAATAAACTTACACTATAACCCAAAAAATTTGTGGTAATAGTAGCCCCCGAATTTGTAAATCGAAAAACCCTTCCCGCGTCACCCCCTGAAATTCCAATTCCATTCGGAAAAAACTTCATATCATAATTCATGTAATACGAAATTTGCTGCCAATTGACTCCCCCATTTGTTGTTCTATATGTTTGATTCCCACCGGTAACTCCAATTGATGAAGTTAAAAAATTTATTGCTGTACCCGAATATGTATTAGTAATTTCTGCTAAAACCGACCAAGTTTTTCCTGAATCAACTGTTCTTAGGATTGTCTGATAACCACATATATACCCGACATATTGGTTAAAGAATGAGATTGCAGATAATTTTTTTGTAGTGTTAGAAATTACCGGATACCAATGTTCACCATCGTCTTCTGTTAAAAAGATAGTCCCCTCATCTCCTATAACTAAATAGCTAGAACCATTAATAAGGTATCCGTCTCTCAAGTGACTGTTTGTAGGGGCTTTAACATTTAACCAACTAATTCCGTCATCGGTTGATTTGAAGATTGTTCCGTAATCACCTATGGCAAGTGCTATACTCACATTGTTAGGAAACTGCTTATACACCACCTTGTTTAAGTTATTAATTGTGGGACTTGGATTTAACCAAATGTATTGTGAAAAAACGTCACTATTTAGCAATGCTAACAAGAATAATAAGCTAACCCAAATTCGTTTGACTCTTTGATGCATATTTGTTCCTTTATTTCAACAATATCATTTTACCCAAACCGGTAAATACCGGATGGTTGTTTCTGTTTATCACTTGAAGTTTATAGATGTAGATGCCTGTTGCTATATCATTATTGTAACCCGTTGACCATTCCGGCATTCCGTCACTCCGTTTGCCTCTTGAATCAAATTCTTTTTCGTAGTAGCCTTTATCTTGCCAGCCGTTTACTAATACTTCTACTATTTCTCCTTTTATATCATAGATGTATAGTTTTACATATCCTCCTTCTTTTAATCGATACGGAATTATTGTCCTCGGATTAAATGGATTCGGATAATTATTCAGTAGTTTGTATTCTTCTAAAACCAAAGGGGGAAATTCTGCATTTCCGGTTATTGTTACGGTTACTTCTTCTCCCGGGGCTGACTGATTTTCGGTTGAGTCTAACGCTGTTACAAGGTAATAATATTTTGTCTCGCTGTTTCTGTAAGGAAGGTTTTCTCTGAATAGCGTATCAGTTGTTGAGCCTACTAACTTTGTTGTGTCATAGATAAATCCGGTTACTGTGTCTCTGTATATTCGGTAGTACTTAAAGTCTGATTCTGTGTTTTTATTCCATTTCAGAACAATTTGTTTTTCTTCATACACTCCGGTTATGTTCCTTGGTGGTTTTGGGGCTAAGTCTTGATAGGTGTATTTTTCTCCATAAGGTCCGCCAAACAATCCTATATCACTCCTTGTTCCGTCACGGTCTAATATTTCGGGGTCTCCGGCATCTATTAACCGTGAGTACAGTTGTAAATAAAAGTTTAAGCTGTCTTCATTTACAAACATAGGGTTGACCGATAGATTTGTGCTGTCAGGTGTAAAACCTGAGTAATTTGTTCCGTTGTTCCATGAATTATTGTATTTTACATTTGGTTGACCAGTTGCTATATTTTTTATACCACTACTATTATTTAATAAAATATTATTTCTTACTATTCTATTAGAGTTTGCATTTATACCCTCATTAAACCCGATTACTAAATTATTTATTTTTTCATATGGGAGATCAGGATGCCCTGCAGTTATTCCGTAACCCCTTCGTGTATTATCAATTAATAAATTATTATAAACCTTACTGATTCCGTTGCTGGGCATTGATATACCTTTTGCCAAATCACCAATCACTTTTATAGTATTGTTAAATATTACTGCTCGTGCACCTAAGGTTGTTCCTATGCCTTTATCTCTTACATTAAAAATAAAATTATTATATATTGAATCGAGTACTGTGGTTCCTGATGCAAACACATCTATACCTACCTGTACATCACTCATGATATTGTCTTTTATAGTCACATATGTATTTGATGTTGAGATTCCCTCCCATGCAGCAGAAAATTTATTGTTTCGGATTTCTCCATAAAGAACGGGTGGATCATTTATACCCGGATAACATGATATTCCTATTCCTCCGGTTGTGTTTGTTACTATTATATGAAAGCCTTCTATCATACATTTATCTTTCATAGTCACTGAGTAAAAACTTTGTGGATAAGAAAGTGTTCTTGTATCAATAATGCAACTATCCCAACCGGAACCGATTAATGATAATCCGTTTATCATAAAGATTTGTTCTATATAAGTGCCGTTACCTACACAAATAGTATCACCAAAACTGCTTAAGCTTATGCACTTCTGAATGCTGTCACTTGCAGTAGCCCAGCTTGTGTATGGTGGTTGTGCTGCTCCGGTTTTGCTTACGTATCGGATTTCGGAGTGGAGAGGGAGTGTTATCAGAAGTATCAAGAGATATACTGTTTTTATTCTTATGTTGTTCATCATTTAACCCTTTTCACTTCAACAATATCATTTTACCCAATCCGGTAAATACCGGTTGGTTGTTTATGTTTATTACCTGAAGTTTATAGATGTAGATACCAGTAGCTATATCATTATTGTAACCCGTTGACCATTCCGGCATTCCTTCATTTCGCTTGCCTCTTGAATCAAATTCTTTTTCGTAGTAACCTTTATCCTGCCAGCCGTTTACTAATACTTCTACTATTTCTCCTTTGATGTCATAGATGTATAGTTTTACATATCCTCCTTCTTTTAGCCGATACGGGATTATTGTCCTCGGATTAAATGGATTCGGATAATTATTCAGTAGTTTGTATTCTTCTAAAAC
>JAGUXE010000106.1 GCA_020061995.1 Ignavibacteriales bacterium
GAAATTGAAGTTGCAATTTCTGATACTGGAATTGGAATACCGGAAAGAGATTTACCAAACTTGTTTCAAAAGTTTGGCAAAGTTACAAGACCAGGCGCACAATTAACCGGAGCCGGGTTTGGTTTAGTTAGCACAAAACAAATTATTGATCTTCATAAAGGGTTTATTAAAGTTCGCTCTGAAGAGGATAAAGGAACAACATTTATTATTCGATTACCAAAGTAATAACAGCCGAGAGATATGGAAAAACTAATTTTTATTGTTGATGACGAAGAGTCAATTCTTAAAATGCTTTCTCACTGGGTTAAAAACCAATGGGGTTATAATGTAAAAACATTTACTAATGGAGCTGATGTTCTTAACAGCATTTCTGAAAGCCCGGATTTGGTGTTGCTCGATATTATGCTTCCGGATATTAATGGAAACGAGGTACTGGGAAAGATTAAACAGCGCATTCAAAATATTCCTGTTATAATGCTATCCGCACAAGGTAGCGTTGAAGTAGCTTTGGAATCTGTTCGCCTTGGTGCTTTCGATTATTTTCCAAAACCAGTAGATAAAAATAGACTTGAGCCGGCAATTAGAAATGCTATAAAAAACTATGACCTTGAAAGAGAAGTTGAAAAACTAAAAGAAAATCTTAAAAAAGAGTATAGTTTCGATAATATCATTTCCGCAGATAAAAAAATGCAAGATGCCTTTAGAATGATTTCTAAAGTACTTGATAATGATATTACGGTATTAATTACTGGAGAAAGTGGTACTGGAAAAGAACTTGTTGCGCAAGCAATCCACTACAACGGAAAACGAAAAACCGCTCCCTTTGTAGTTGTTAATTGTGCTTCCATACCAAGAGAGCTTCTGGAAAGTGAATTGTTTGGGCATGAGAAAGGTGCTTTTACAGGCGCGCATCAGAGAAAAATTGGAAAGTTTGAATTGGCAAAAGGCGGTTCAATTTTTCTAGATGAAATTGGGGAAATGGAAATGTCTCTTCAAGCTAAGATTCTAAGAGTAATTCAGCTTAAAGAATTTGAAAGAGTTGGAGGCAACGAAGTTTTCAAAACCGACGTCAGAATTATTTCTGCCACAAATAAAGACTTAAAGACAGCAGTTGATAACAAGCAGTTTCGCGAAGACTTGTATTATAGATTAAGTTCTTTCCCAATTCAAATTCCTCCTCTAAGAGAGCGTAAAGCAGATATAGTTGTTTTGATAAATCACTTTGTTAAAACATTCAATGAAAAGCTGGGCAAGGAAATTAAGGGAGTAACAAAAACTGCGCTTAAATATTTATACGATTATGATTGGCCAGGTAATATTCGAGAACTTGAAAACTTACTTGAGCGGTGTATAATTCTTACAGATGGCGAAACAATAGATGTTGATATACTTCCTCAGGCTATTACAAATCAGATTGGGTCATCAAGCTTCAGCGGAAGCGGCGTTTTGTTTGGAGATGACTCACCGGTAATTCCTTTTGAAAAACTTAAGGAAGAAGCTATTCGTCATTCTCTAAAAGTTACCGGAAGCAACATTGTTGAAGCGGCAAGGAAACTAAAAATTGGAAGAGCAACTCTTTATAGATTGATGGAAAAATATAAAATAGACTCATCCAAAAACTGAGTTCTATAAACAACGGATCATATTATGGCAATAATTGAAGAAGTAATTGATGATGTTTTGGTTGAAATTATTAATCTCGACCGCGCGACAATTAGAGAAGCTGAAGACCTAAAGGATAAAATCGTACCGAAGATTAATGCCGGATATACAAAAATTATAGTGGATTTAACCGCCGTTGAATTTATTGATTCAACCTTTTTAGGTGTTATAGTAGGCACTCTTAAGAAAGTGGTAAAGCAGGGAGGAGACCTTAAGCTTGTTGGGTTTAAACCACCGGTTAGAGCAATGTTCGAACTTACTCGTTTATTTCGTGTGTTCGAAACATTCACTGAATTACAAGAAGCAATTAGAAGTTTTCAAAATAGCAAGTAAAATTACATTTTAAGATAAGATACTCGAAACACCGGAGATTTAAGTGGCAGATAGCAAAACACCAAACAGAATACTTCTTGTTGAAGACGAACTAAACATCGCAAAGTTATTCCAATATAATTTATCAAAAGCCGGCTACGAAGTTACACATGCCGCTAACGGAAGAGAAGGTTATGAAACTGCAGAGAAAATTTCTCCCGACTTAATTATTAGCGATATCATGATGCCTGAAGTAGATGGCTTTGAGTTCAGAAGAAAATTATTGGAAAACGCCGAGCTAAAGAGAATTCCATTTGTGTTCTTAACCGCAAAAGGTGATGAAGACGATATTCTTCAAGGCTATGATTTAGAGATAGAAGATTATATTATAAAAACCTCAAGCCCAAAAGTTGTAATTGCAAAAGTATCTGCAATTCTAAAAACTCTTGAGAAAGAAAGATCCAAAGTTGTTGATGAAGTACAAAAAGCGGCCGACTCAATGGGCGTTACAGTTGTTCCAGATGAATTTCCAAAGTTTGATGGCTACGAGATTTCTCATTGGCATCAACCACACAATAATGTGCCAGGCGGAGATTTTATTGATTACATTAGAATAGATGAAGATAATTTAGTTGTAGTGCTTGGCGATACAATGGGTAAAAGATGGGGTGCTTGGTATTTTGCCGTTGCATATGCCGGTTATGTACGCAGCGCAACTCGTTTTGTTTTAGAATCAGCTAAAGATTATAAGCCAAGCGACATCCTTAACAAAGTGAACGAATCCGTCTTTAAAGATGAACGAATTGCTGAAGTTTTTATTACTCTTTCTATAATCATAATCAATAAAAAGAGTAATACAATTAAGTACTCAGGTGCAGGCGATCTGCCTTTGTTCTTCAAATCCAGTAACGGAGTTAAAAGCATGGTGTCTAAAGGACTTTTATTAGGGTTTAGTCAATCCGGTGAATATGAAGACCATGAACTACAGCTTGAAAGCGGAAATGAGTTATTCCTTGTAACCGATGGGATTACTGAAGCAAGAAACTCTGCCGGTGAGATGTATAACGAAGAAGGATTTGTTGAGTTTTTATCCAAATTGAATTCTTCTACCGAAAGCATTGAACAAATTAAGAAAGAGATGTACAATTATACTGCCGGAAATTTCGAAGACGATGTTAGTTTAGTAAAAATCACGATGCTTTAAGATTTATTAGTTTAAAATTGTAATCCTCTCGCAGAATAAGCTTCTCAACAAATTTTCTCAGATTAACAGCAGAGAAAAATTTTTTCAGTATATGCAAAAACAAGCTATTTTCGCATATTTTTATTTTCTTGTGTGATTTAGCACCCATCATTCTTTGTCTGCTTAACCTAAAATGCCTAAATTAAACCCGTCGATATTCGACAATTTATATTATAGTTGTGAAAATTAAAACTTTAACATATTGTCTCGGGTTATTAGCCGCCGCCTTTGTTATAACATCATTCGGTGCTGATATAAGCAAAGGAAAAACATCTGCTAATCCAACATTTATTAAAAATGGTTTGGCGGTCACATTTATAGCCGAAAACACAAATTCAAATCATATCAGTGATAAAACGAAACACCATTTTTTCCTTTCCAGAACTCAAATACTTTTTCACTCATTCGATTTTCATATTGAACCAATTTTGACTCAGTATGAAAATCAGATCAGAACCAACAATCGGTTCGCGACCTGCTTAAAAATTTAGTACAACCTGTAAGTCGGGTCTCTTTTCCTTTAAGAAATATTCATAAACTAAATCAGAGATTTTTTTGCGTTACATAAAAATATTAACAGTTATTATTCTTGTTGTTGTATCAGCCGGCTTAATTAATCTAGGCGATACTTCTGCAAGTGAAAACAATGGCATGCCAAAAGTAAGTGTTAGTAAAGATGCAGAACCTAATTTGGCAACCGTAGAACTAAACGAAATTGGAACAATGACCGCTTCGTGGTATGGTCCAAGATTTCATGGGAAAACAACCGCAAACGGTGAAATATATAATCAACTTGCGTTTACGGCCGCTCACAAGTCTTTGCCGTTTGGTACTCTTTTGCAAATAACCAACACAAAAAACGGCAAATCAACAATTGTTAGAATTAATGATAGAGGTCCATACATAGATGGACGAGACCTAGATCTTTCTAAAGGCACAGCAAAATCTTTAGGCATACTTCGTAAAGGAGTAGTTCGAGTTAAAGTTCATCAACTCGTAATTAATTCAGAAAATCTTCCCGTCAGCTCGCTAAATTAAATATTTGAGGATGTTTCAAAAATATATTTATTGGTGTTGACGCAGCTTTTAAATTGCGAGGCTGCTTATAAAACTACAAATACATTTTAGCTTTGAAACAGTCTCATTTCTGGTGTCCACATCACATATTTTAATTTACACTAAGAAAGTACTTCAATAGAATTAAGAAATACTTTATATTAAAAATAAAAAACTGTGTACTATGACTGTTATTTTTTCTAAAGCGTGCGAATTGGCACTTCAAGCCGTTCTATTTTTATCAACAAAAGAAGATCAAGTTTTTAACGCAACCGATATTTCTAATGAATTAAAAGTGCCAAAAGAATTTGTATCAAAAGTGTTACAAATGCTAACTCCTAGTGGAATAGTTGGCTCTCGAAAAGGAAAA
>JAGUXE010000376.1 GCA_020061995.1 Ignavibacteriales bacterium
ATATTCAGATGAAACGATATTAGGAAAGACGAGCACAAAGAAAATCAACTATACCGGAACAGAAAAACCGACCGAATACGCCCTGTTCCAAAACTATCCCAACCCATTCAATCCGGTGACGACAATTACTTACCAAATCCCAAAAGAGGGATTAGTAACGTTAAAGGTATACGACATCCTCGGCAAAGAAGTAACCACCCTTCTAAACGAAGAAAAACAAGCGGGAAAATACTCAATTGAGTTTAACGCATCAAAGCTCTCGAGCGGAGTATATTTGTATGAACTACGTTCAAATGAGTATAAATCTACTAAGAAATTATTGTTGATGAAGTAGAGATTGCTAACTTTAAAAACCTTCGAGATTTTTAAAATCTCGAAGGTTTGGGGTTTTTCCCACGGCTGTCGAGAACCACTTCTCGACAGGGGAAGCAGTAAAACCAAAACAGAAATAAAGAGCAAAATGTTTGTATTAAAAAATAATGCTTATTACCCAAAACCAACTCAGAGGCAATTATGTCCTTAAACTCATTAACAAAACTATTAGTTATAATATTACTCCCGTTACTGTTTACTGCTGTTAGTTGTAATAAACCAACTGAACCGCCGCCACCGGAGAATTATGCACTTGAAATAATTGCAGTTGATGCCTCTTGTACTGAAGTTTGGATTGATGTTAAATCCCCTAATGCTCTGCTACCCCAATCATTTACACTAACAGAAAACGGAGAAGAAAAAGGAAGTGTAACCATAAACAAAGCAGATACAACAATACTAATAGAAAACCTCCTACCTAAGAAAAGCTACAAATACCAATTAAAGAACACTGAACACAAAAGCAACGAGACAGAAATAACAACCCTTGATACCACAAGCCACAACTTTACCTGGCAGACATTTGAGTTTGGGCAGCACAGCAGCAGCGTACTTTACGATGTAGCAATAATAGATGAAAACAACATTTGGGCTGTTGGAGAAATATACATGTATGATGCTAATGGCAACCCCGACCCGAAAGCTTATAACGCTGTTCATTGGGATGGACAAAGTTGGGAGTTGATAAAGATGGGTGGCTATGGTGGTTATCCAAGAAGAACAGTTTTTGCTTTTTCAGAGAATGATGTCTGGTTTGATGGTGTCATAAAATGGGATGGAGAGATATACACGGTTCATCAAAATGGATTCCCATTAATGCCCAATGGCGACGGGTGGCAAATTAACAAAATGTGGGGCAGCAGCAGTAATGATTTATATGCGGTAGGAAATAATGGCAACATCGCCCATTGGAACGGTAGCAGTTGGAAGAAGATAGCAAGCGGGACGACACTTAATTTGCGAGATATATTGGGAGATTATAATAAAAAAACACAGGAGTGGGAGATATTAGCAGTTGCATCACATTATGGAATAAGTAGTGAAAAAGAAATTCTACAAATAAATAATAATACTGTTAAAAAATTATCAACCAATACAAATCCCCCAATGGAGCCATTAGTAACAACCTGGTTTGTCCCCAACAGAAAATATTATGTAGCTGGTTCCGGCATTTATCAAAAGAACTCATTGATGGATAGTTATTGGAAACATAATCTCTATAGTATTACGACGTATGCAACAACATCAATAAGGGGCAATGCAATAAATGATGTGATAGGTGTAGGTGCTTTTGGGGATGTAGTTCATTTTAACGGAATAAATTGGAAAAGTGATTACCAAGAACCATTATTAAGCAATGGTTCATATACAAAGGTAGCAATAAAAGGAAATTTAGTTGTTGCTGTGGGAGGTAATCAAGTATCAATAAATTCAGTAGCAGTTATTCTTATTGGAAGGAGGTGATAAAAATGAGTCCACCAGATATAAAAAAAGAAGAGCAGTGATGCGGCAACATCACTGCCCGTAATTACAAATAAATTTGGGTCAGGTGAATAACTCAATGAATCATTCTGCCTATTTATTTGCGTCTCAAACATAGAATATTTTCAAATTAAATCAACAGGATAAAAAAATGAAAAATAAAATTGTTAGTCTTGTTTTTATGGTAGTGTTTTTTCCTATAATTTATAGTTATTCACAAACTCAAAATTATTGCGGAACTACTAGTCCGAACCAAAGTGAGCTATTAAACTTAAATTCACAATTCCAGCAATGGCTTTCAGAAGGTGGTGTAACAAACCCAGAATCAACACCTGTTATTCCAATCGCATTTCATATAATTATGGATAACCAAGGAAATGGTGATGTAACTAATAGTAAAATAACCCAACAATTGGCTGTGCTGAACTCACAGCAAGTTGGGGCGGCATTGGGTTATGCATTTTCTCTTTACAGCATAGACAGAACTTATAATTCTGCTTGGTTCTCTCATTCAATATACAGTCAAGAAGAAATCGAGATGAAAAATGCTCTTTCAATAAATCCACTACAGATATTGAATATATATATTTGGGGTGGTGATGGCACCTATATTGGTTATGCAAGGTTTCCGTGGGAATTTGATGAAGACAGCAAAATGCATGGGGTTACAATAAAATATACAACCCTTCCGGATGGAAATGAACCCCTTGCTTCAGATGGAAAAACTGCCGCACATGAAGTCGGTCATTTTTTAGGATTGTTACACACATTTCAAAATGATTGTGATTGGCCTGGTGATAATGTGGACGATACTCCTTACCATGAACTTCTTGAAACGGTTCCTGATTGTTCACTTAGCGTAGATACTTGCCCGAAAGATGAAGGCTTTGACCCAAATAATAATTACATGAATTACGTGCGCGACGCTTGTAAGACAGAATTTACAACGGGGCAAAAAAATTATGCACTATTTAATATGGCAACGTATAGACCGGTAATGCATTACGGAATAACTCAAGACTACAGAAATGTTTCGGTTTACCAAAGGTTTCATAATAGTGAAGTAAATGCTGACTCAATAGGAGTTTGGGATGACGGTCTAAATAAATTTAGCAAGACCCATGTCCCCAATACCTTTAGTTGGAGAATTGATTCTTATAAAACATTGCAAGGATCACAAAAGTTGATCAGCAATCAAAAATACGAACACTGGGAAGTTAACTTCGAGAAGGAAAATAATGTTATAAACCACAAAACATTTCAGATAAAATCTTTTACCAATAGTTTAACTTCTCGACTTTATCCAACTCAAAATGATGTAACAATTAAAAACAATATCGAAGGGTCATCAGCGACTATCGGAACGGTTCATTTTAAAGACCCATGGTTAATAGATTATGCTGACCCTGATTATGGTAATACAAAACGTAATAGAGGAATGAAAAATGAGGGAATTGATAAACTTGAATTTAAGGAACAATCTTCACCTTTTAATCCCGATTATTCTACAAACTTCAACGGTGATATTTATCAAGGTGTTTTCTTGAATCAAGGTTATGACCCACAAACTCAAGTGTGGACACCCCCCTACTACTCAGTCAAAGCAGAAAATGAGTTTAGTGCTGATTTAACACAAACACAAAAAACTCACACATTTTACTTTAAGGGGTGGAGTGAAACTCCTAGCCTTAGTGCAAAATTTCAAAACAGCAGCCAACTTGAAACACCGGTTGTATTCCTTAGTGAAAATGCAGTAGTATCGGCAAATTATAAAGGGACGCAGTTAAGTGAAGATACAAAAGCGTTCTGGAATAACAATCAGAGAAAATTTATCCGTACACCGGACGGTTATCTCCATCAAGTATATGAGAGCAACGGAGATATTTATTACGAGATAAAACACGAAGAAGATGAGAACTGGGTTTTTATGAAT
>JAGUXE010000253.1 GCA_020061995.1 Ignavibacteriales bacterium
CATAATATTGATCTCAATCAGCCGATTATAATATACAAAATTGATTACTTTGATACTGATGGAAAACTTATTAAGCGATATTTATCTGGTATTGATTCATTATTCCCATTGCAATCACATCAGTATGTTATTCACGAAACTGATAGAAGTGGGGGAACAGCCGCCAAATTTGTGGTTCAATGGTATTCAAAAACTAAAGTTGTAAAACCATTAATAGAGTCAGTAATGATTTCAACTACTTCTCAACAAGGTATTTCATTTAAGGCTGAACATAAAATTATCAGCAGTATCGGATATTAAAATTATAGAGTGGATAAATGGCATCAGCCTTCTCAACTACAGGAATAAAAATAAAATGAACATTAAAAAAATAACCCCCCGTAATAAACTTGAGGTAATTATTGATTTCAATTGATTATATGCTTCTTATCGGTTCCGTTTTAGTTATCATTAGCATAATTTCGGCGAAGTTTCTCTATAAACTGGGAATCCCAACTTTACTTTTATTCATTGGCGTTGGAATTTTAGCCGGTTCTGAAGGAATCGGCGGAATATATTTTGATGATGCAAAATTAGCACAATCAATTGGCATAATTTCCTTAGCATTTATTTTGTTCTCCGGCGGTTTAGAAACAAACTGGAATAATTCAAGGCAAGTGCTCAAAACTTCGTTTTTACTCGCCACGCTAGGTGTAATCCTGACTGCAACTATTATCGGTATCTTTATAATGTTGATTTTAGATACTTCATTTTTATGGGGATTTTTAGTCGGTTCAATAATTTCTTCAACAGATGCTTCAGCGGTTTTCTCAATTCTTCGAATTGGTAATATCAATTTGAAAGGTGATCTAAATCCTCTCCTCGAACTTGAATCAGGAAGTAATGATCCGATGGCTGTGTTCCTAACAATCGGGACTATCGAGCTTTTACTCTTTCCCGAGAAAACATTTTTTGATTTAGGACTTATGTTGCTTTTGCAGATTGGTCTTGGTGCATTCATAGGAATTCTTGGTGGAAGAATCATGGTGTTTCTTATAAATAAACTAGAATTTTCTTATGAAGGATTTTATCCGATTTTTGCTTTGGCTATTGCTCTTTTAATTTATTCTTTAACTGCTACACTCGGAGGAAGCGGGTTTTTAGCTATTTACATAGGGGGAATAATTTTAGGGAATAAACAATTTGTACATAAAAAATCACTTATTAGGTTCTTTGATGGTTTAGCAGTATTGAGTCAGATTGGGATGTTCTTAACACTCGGGTTACTGGTATTCCCCTCGGAATTAATCGAAATTGTTGGAATCGGACTTTTACTTAGTTTTATCTTAATGTTTATTGCCAGACCATTGAGTGTACTTATAACACTGATTCCATTTAAATTCAGTTTCAAAGAGAAATTGTTCACATCGTGGGTGGGACTACGTGGTGCAGTTCCGATTATTTTAGCCACTTTTCCGCTGTTGATGGGAGTAGAGAATTCAGGGATAATATTCGATTTAATTTTCTTTATTGTTCTTACCTCAGTCTTAGTGCAAGGCTGGTCGATTAATTTTGTCGCTAATTTATTAAAATTATCAACCCCTTATCAGAAAAAAATTAAGGCTCCAATAGAATACAACTCGAATAGTGAAGAAGAAACAGAGTTGATGGAATTTGTACTCCCCTATAATTCCAAAATCAGTGGAAAGCAAATTGTAGACCTTAACTTTCCGGAAGAAAGTAGAATTATCTTGATTGTTAGAGACGATAAAAACATTGTTCCGAGCGGAGGGAGTATTATTCAGGCGGGGGATATTCTTTCGATTCTGTTAAATAAGAAAAACCGAAGTGAAATAAAAAACATCATTTCATAAAAATCGTAATCTCTATTTCCCATCTATTTACCTTGCTTTTCAAGGGGGACTTCAGTAAAATTTACGTTTAAAAATTAAGAATTATAAGAATATAAAGGGAAATCTTTCTTAACTGAGTATTTGCTTGATTCCACATGAATACAGAATTTTAATTTAATAATAAATGACTCATAACAAATAAACTATGGAGAAACTAAAGATGGTTGTTCGTATTTCGATTTTTTCTTTTTTGCTCACAGCTTCAATACTATTGTCTTCCTGTGCCACTCAACACTCTGAAATTACACTTGTAAAATTTGATAAAAGTCAAATTACTATGGGTGAATTTGAAAAAGCTTATGCTAAAAATTCGGGTGGTTTTGAGAATGCAAAAAATGATACATTAGCTCAATTGGAAAATTTTCTAAATCTCTATTCCAATTTTAAAATGAAATTGATGGATGCATCCGTTAGAGGTTATGAAAAGGATATTGATTTGCAAAGTGAATTACTTGATTACAAAAAGAAAGTTGGTGTCACTTATCTTTTAGAAAAATATCTAGTTGAACCTGCAATAAAAGACCTTTATGAAAAAAGGAAATATGAGCTTCGTTGCAGCCATATTATGATTCGTCCTGATACTTTGGGTGATGAAGGAGCAAAAAAACTCGCTACAGAAATTATAACTAAAATTAATAACGGTGAAAGTTTCGATGTTTTAGCAGAAAAATATTCTGATGACCAATTTTCGAAAAAATCAGGTGGTGATATTTATTATATAACTGCAGGAATGTTAATTCCCGAATTTGAAGATGCAGCTTATGAAACGAAAGTTGGCGGGATTTATCCGGCACCTGTTAAAACTCGTTTTGGTTATCACGTTATAAAGGTTACAGAAAAACAGGAAAGAGTTCCACAAATCAGAGCGAGCCATGTATTGGTTGACTTTTTTGATGATGAAGGGAAACCGGATACAGCATTAGCGATTGCACGAATTGATTCTATAAAACAACTTCTTAAAGAAGGTAAGAATTTTGCAGATGTTGTGGAAAGATTTTCTAAAGATACCGGCTCAAAGAAAAATGGTGGTGATCTAAATTATTTTGAACGCAGAATGATGATCAAAGAATTTGATGAAGCTGCTTTTAATTTACAAGTGAACGAAATTTCTGATGTCGTAAAGACAAATTACGGTTTTCATATTATTAAATTGACCGAAAAGAAACCTTATCCTTCTTTTGAAGAGGATAAAGAAAATCTCAAGAAGATTTACAAGCAATTCAGGTATAACACAGAGTTGGAAATATTCAGTGCGAATTTGAAGAAAAAATATAATTACAAATTGAATGAATCAGCAGTTAACTTTATCGCACAAAATGGTGATTCTGTTAGAATCGGAACTGAATACTGGGAAGTTGAATGGCGTAATCAAATTAAAGATACTGAATTATTCTCATTCACAGGATTATCAATAACAGTTGATTCTTTATTCTATTCATTAAAAACAGTAAGTGACTTTAATAACAAATTCTTAACTAAAGATGTAGTTAATCAGATAGTTCAGAAAAAGAGTGATGAATATGCACTTGAACTTGAAGCATTGAATCTTGACAAAATAAATCCTGAGTTTGCTTCTCTCATGGATGATTATAAACATGGAATTTTTATCTTCAAACTTCAAGATGAAGAAGTATGGGGCAAAATAGCATTAGACAGCGCAAGGCTTTTTGCTCACTATGAAAAAAACAAAAGTAAATACAATTGGACTGAAAGAATTTCTTATCAGGAAATATTTGTTAGAAACGATAGTGTTGCAAATGATCTCTATAAACAACTAAAAGATGGGGCTGATTTTACGACTCTTGTGGAAAAACATACTGAACGTTATGGCATGAAAGAAAAATTGGGGATGTATGATTTAGTAGATGTAAATTCTAATCCACTCGCTAAAAAAGTTAATGAGTTAACCAGATCAGGTCAATTTACTGAACCATTTCCTAACAGTGGTGGTTTCGTTATTCTTAGATTAGTGCAAAAGGATAATGCAAGAACAAAGACATTTGAAGAAGCTAAAGCTGAAGTCTCCGGTTCTTTTCAAGAAGAAGAAAGTAAGAGACTCGAAAATGCTTATGTAGATTATTTGAAAAAATTATACAAACCTGAAGTATTTAAAAGTGAATTAACAAAAGCCTTCAAAGGTGAATAATAGTTTTATTGCTGTAATTATAGTCTCCGCAGTACTTTTTATAGGCTGCGGAGATAAAAAGAAAGATGACGAAGCAATAGTTCGGGTTAATAATATTGCTTTATATAATTCGGATATCGAAATTCCGGGTGATTCTATTAATGTTGTGAGACTTGATCGGAATGAATTTATCCGCAATTGGATAAATAATGAATTGCTCTTTCAGAAAGCTGTTGAAGAAGGAATTACTGAATCTGATGAGTATTTAAGGTTATCAGAATTATCCAATAAAGAATTAGCAAAAACATTATGGGTTGATAAATATCTTAAATCAAAAGTATCCGACTTGAGTGAAAAAGAGCTTGAGGAGTTTTATAACAATAATAAAGAGATATTTAAAACTATTTCGGATTCATATCTGATTAATCAAGTTATCTTCAACATTGAAGAAAAAGCTATACAATTCAGAAATATTTTAGTTGAAAGCGATTGGAGTAAAGCTTCCAAGAGTATGGAGAGCACTCAAAATGTGGTTGCGATCAGAAATGATTATTTTTTACATGAGTACAAATTTTTATCAGGCATTTTAGCTCGAATTGTAAAAGAAATGAATGCTGGAGAAATTAGTCCGGTTATCCCACTAGAGAATGGAGAATTCACAATTGTTCAGGTGATTGATAAATTTATGAAAGATACAACTCCCCCATATACGGTTGTAGCTTCAGATGTAAAAAATAGTTATTTGATTAGAAAAAAAACAAAATTACTTGAAGAATATCTCAATCAACTTTATAACAACAACGAAATAGTATTTAATAAATAGGAAGTACATGAAAACAGTTTTTGCGGTTTTTATCATATCATTTTGTATATCCATTTATCCACAACAAACGGTAGATAAAATTGCCGCAATTGTCGATAATGAAGTTATACTTTTAAGTGAAATTAATTTCCAGGCAAACTTATTAGCCTCACAACGCAAACTTGATCCAAATGATCCGGCGATCCGTGAACAAGTAATTAAATTACTAATAGACGAAAAACTTCTACTTGCTCAAGCATTAATCGATTCAATTATGGTGACAGAAGATGAAGTCACTCGACAATTAGATTATCAACTTGAGATGTTTGTTCAGCAATATGGCTCACGAGAAAGAGTTGAACAGGTTTACGGTATGGGTTTCGAGAAAATAAAACGTGAATTACGTGATGATATTCGAAAGAATGTATTAGTTCAAAAAATGCAGGACAAAAAATTTGGATTCATTGAGTCTTCAAGAAGAGAAGTTGAAGATTTTTTCGAAATGTATAAAGATAGTCTTGGTGTTATTCCTGAAAAAGTGAAAGTTTCGCATATCTTCAGAAATCCGAAAACTTCATCGACACTAAAAGCAAAGTATTTTGAAAAAGCTTCATTAATTCTTGATTCCATAAAAAGAGGAGCCGATTTTGCTCAACTCGCAAAAGAAAATTCCGAAGATCCCGGCAGCGCTGTTCAGGGGGGTGATTTAGGATTCGTAAAACGTGGTGTTTTTTATCCGGAATTTGAAGCCGCTGCTTTCGCTTTGCAGGATGGGGAAATATCTTCTGTTATTGAATCTCCTGTTGGATTTCATATAATTCAATTATTGGAAAAAAGGGGAGAAGCAATTCATACCCGACACATTCTTATTAAAGTTAAAGCTGATGATGAAGCCGATTTATCCACCATAGAATTTTTAACAGAGGTAAGAGATTCGATAATAAGATTTAATAGTTCATTCTATGATCTTGCAAAAAAATATAGCGACGATAAGGAGACTGCTTCGTTTGGCGGTGTACTCGGAACATTTTATCTTAATCAATTAGACAAAAATTTATTGGATGCCATCAGTAAATTAAAAGAAGGGGAAATTAGTTTTCCAAAACGAGTTGATTATACGGCCGATACTTACGGTTATCATATTGTCTTTTTAGAAAAAAGAATTCCTCAGCATAAGCCAGATTTGAATATCGATTTTGCTGATGTGAAGCGTTTAAGTGAGGAATACAAAAAGCAAAAACTTTATGCTGAGTGGATGGAAGAATTAAAATCAAAAATATTCTGGGAAATTAAATTATAGGTTTTTCTTTGAAAGATGATTTGTTGTTAACTGATGATGTTGCTGTCGTTAATTCTTTAAAGGAATCAATAAACAATATCAAAGCTGAAATTGCCAAAGTTATTGTCGGGCAAGATGATATAATTGATCATTTACTAATATCATTGTTATCGCGTGGTCATTGTTTGTTGGTAGGTGTCCCGGGTCTTGCAAAAACTTTATTAATCAAAACTCTCGCGAATGTTATTGATCTCAAATTCAATAGAATTCAATTTACACCCGATTTAATGCCGAGCGATATCACCGGAACAGAAATTATCGAAGAAGATCCGATAACGAAAAAAAGAGAATTCAGATTTATCAACGGTCCTATTTTTGCAAACGTAGTATTAGCAGATGAAATCAACAGAACGCCCCCCAAAACACAAGCCGCATTACTTGAAGCAATGCAGGAACATCGTGTTACAATTGCCGGTAAGTCTTATTTACTGGAAGAACCTTTTTTTGTATTAGCGACTCAAAATCCGATTGAACAGGAGGGGACATACCCACTTCCTGAAGCACAACTCGATCGCTTTATGTTTAATCTTTGGCTTGATTATCCGACTTATAAAGATGAGGTCGAAATTGTAAGAACAACAACAAGTCAATATCTACCGAAGTTGAATAAAGTAGTCTCAGCTCAACAACTCATTCTATTTCAGGATTTAATAAGAAAAGTACCGGTTGCAGATAATGTAATTGAGTGGGCTGTGAAATTTGTTTCCAAAACACGTCCGAATGGAGAGAACTCACCGAAATTTGTAAAAGATTGGGTAAGATGGGGTGCCGGTCCAAGAGCTTCACAATATTTAATCCTTGCTGCAAAATCCAAAGCAGTAATTTCAGGAAGGTTTACACCAAATATTGATGATGTAAAATCAGTATTAATTCCGGTTTTACGTCATCGTATTATTGTGAACTTTAATGCTGAAGCTGAAGGAATGAATACTGTTAGCGTGATAACCAAATTAATCGAAGAAGAATCGTAAATTATAAACGAGCAATCTTATAATTTTTTAGAGCAAAGTATATTTCTGTTGATGCTGTTCTGATTACAGTTGCTGTTGGAATTGCTAATAACATTCCGAAGATACCAAAAAGTTGACTCCCCGCAACAATGAGCAATATTATTATTAATGGGTGCATGTCAACACTTTTAGAGAAAACATAAGGTTGTATCACTCCATTGTCAATAACGTAAATTCCCATCATCGCAAATAGTATAAACGGAACAGATGATAAATCACCGTTTTGGATTATTGATAATGCAATAGCCGGAATTCCTCCAATAACCGGACCGAAATAGGGGACTAAATGTCCGATACCTGCTATTATACCTAACGCTGTTGCATTATCAATTCCTAACGCATAGAAACTCAAACCACACGCAAGTCCTACGAAAGATGCATCAAGAATCCAACCTCTCACATATTTTCCAAGCTGTTGAGTAATTTTTTTTATAATCCAATAAGACATTTCAAAATATTTATTTGGGAGAAGCCCAAGAATCCCTTTTGTCAATTTCGTATGGTCTTTTACGATGAAAAATGTTGTGAATGGGATTATTACCATCAAGACAAGAATCGAAAAAATATTCGGGATTACTGTTGTAAATTGAAAGAATACATTCTCTACAGAATTTGATAGAAAATGCTCAATCTGTTTTGAGATTATTCCTTGTGGTAGAAAAAAGAATATCTGACCAAGGAAAGATTCAGCGGCCAAAATTTCATCTTGAAGGGAAATATCCTTAAATATTTGACCAAGTGAATTTATCTGGTAAATAATATTAGGTATGAAGACTGAAAATGCAAAATAAAATAGAAATGAAACCAACCCAAAAACAACTACTGTGGAGGTTAATCTCCCTAAACCTTTTCGTTCAAAATACTTTACAACTGGATCAAATAGTAAACTTAATAGTACCGAAATTCCTAAAATCAAAACAATATCTGAAAAAAGATATATGAGAATTACTGATACCAAAACAAGAGTAATCAGAAATAATCTCTGCATCAATAAGCTATCATTTTGATTTTGTCGACTCATTTTCAAATCAATTAATGGAAGTAAATTTATTAATACTTTTTTATAAAATCAAAAAACTGCTTCAACCCTTCTTATACCGGGTACTTCACGAATTAAAGCCCTCTCAACACCGGCACGAAGAGTCATTTGAGACATTGGGCATGAACTACATGCCCCCAATAACTTGACCTGTACAATCCCATCTTTAGTTACATTAACTAATTCAACATCTCCGCCATCCGCTTTTAAATATGGTCTAATCCCCTCTAATGCTTTCCTTATACGTTCTTCCATCTGGTTAATTGTTTTCTCCTAATACTATTTCAATAGTCTGAGCATCTGAACTAAGATTTCTAATACTTATTTGCTGTGCTAAATTTTTTGCAATATTTGTGATTGTTACCGCATGCACCGAATCAGGTAGATCGTACACTATAGGAATACCTTTATCTCCGCCGACTCTTATATTTTGATGCAAAGGAATACCTCCAAGAAAAGGTACATTTTCTTCGGTAGCAAGTTTTTCACCTCCACCTGTCCCAAAAATATCATATTTCATACCTGTATCAGGAGCTATGAAATAACTCATATTTTCAACAACCCCAAGGACGGGAACGTTAACTCTTTCAAACATTTTTAATGCTTTTCGGGCATCGGCTAAAGATACATCTTGAGGTGTTGTAACTATTAATGCTCCCGTAAGTGGAATAGTCTGACATAAAGTTAACTGAATGTCACCGGTTCCCGGAGGCATATCAAAAATTAGATAATCAAGTTCTTCCCAATCTACATCCGATAGGAATTGTTTGACTGCTCCGCTTGCCATTGGACCCCGCCATATTATGGGTGCATTATCCTCAATAAGAAATCCTATGGACATTAATTTGATTCCATAGTTTGTGAGAGGAATCATTTTCATTGTTTCTTTATCTTGATAGACTTTCGGCTTTTCCTTAATTCCTAACATTAAAGGTATGCTTGGTCCGTAAATGTCTGCATCAATTAATCCTACAGAAGCTCCTTCTTTTGCCAGAGCAACTGCTAAATTTACGGCAACAGTACTTTTTCCCACTCCACCTTTTCCGCTTGCTATAGCAATTGTGTTTTTTACACCGGGAATTATTGCATTTTTTGGGGCGAAATTATTAGAAGCAACCTTTGAAGTCATATTAATCTTTAAATTCATGATTTCCGGGAAATCAGACTTTATTGCCTCTCGGCAATCACTTTCGATTTTATCTTTCAAAGGACACGCTGGGGTTGTAAGAACTATATCGACTGAAACATTATTCCCATTTATTTGGATATTATCAACCATATTTAAGGTAACTAAATCTTTGTGCAAATCTGGATCATTAACTCGACTTAATGATTTGAGAATTCCATCTCTAGTAATTTGACTCATTCATTTTCTCCGTATTCAACTTTTATTTTATTTATACATTTATTTTTTTGTAAACTTAGGTGATTTTTTAACAGAATGCTTCATAAACCACTCTTGTGAATTAATACTTTTTTGATCGTTTTCAACCATCCTATATTCCATTTCAGATGAGAGAATTCGTGCTTTAGAATTATCCTTTAAATAAACCCTCAGAATTGTATTGATAACATAATCTTTTATTCGTTTATCTTCTATGGGAAAAGTTACCTCTACACGTCGGTCTAAATTTCTTTGCATTATGTCGGCACTACTGAAAAATACATCTTCATTCCCGTTATTATAGAAATAGAAAATTCTGCTGTGTTCGAGGAATCTTCCCACAATACTTATTACATTTATGTTTTCACTGAGCCCTTGCTTTTGAGGAACCAAACAACAAATCCCTCTTACAATTAAATCAATTTTTACTCCTGCATTTGAAGCTTCATATAAAGCTGCAATTATTAATGGATCAACAAGAGAGTTTACTTTTACTATAATTTTTGTTTCAAGACCGTTTTTTGCATTCTCAATTTCTTGCAGAATATAATTTAAAAGTTTGGCGCGGAGAGTGATAGGAGCGACCCACAATTTTCTAAATTCAGATTGTTTTGAGTAACCTGTTAAATAATTGAAAATATCCGAAACATCAGAACAAATGTCTTCATTCGCTGTAAAATATCCTAAATCGGTATAAAGCTTTGCGGATGTTGCATTATAATTACCGGTAGCAAGATGGACGTATCTTTTAACTCCATCATTTTCTCTTCGAACCACCAAAGTCATTTTTGAATGAGTTTTAAGACCAACTAACCCATATACAACATGCGCTCCGGCTTTTTCAAGTTCACGAGCCCAATAGATATTGTTCTCTTCATCAAATCTTGCTTTTAATTCAACAAGAACTGCAACTTGTTTTCCTCTGTCCGCGGCTTCAATTAGATATTTAACAACGGGTGAATTTGCTCCAACACGATACAATGTCTGTTTTATTGCCAATACATCAGGATCTTTAGATGCTTTTTTAATGAAGTCGATTACCGGGATGAATGAATCGAACGGATGGTGAAGTAAAATATTTTTCTTTTTGATAATAGAGAATATGTCTTCATCTTCTTCAAAAGCTTTTGGTATAACAGGATAAAATGGTTTCTCTTTGAGTTGATGAAGCGGCAAATTATATAATTGCATGATGTCGCTTAATGCTAAAGGTCCATCCAGAATATGTACGTCACTTGTTTTGATCTGCAGATTTTCGATTAAAGTTTCAAGCATAAAATCGGGCATATCTTTTTCAACTTCAAGCCGAACAACGCTACCAAATCTTCTTTGACGAATATTCTCTTCGATAACTCGAAGCAAATCATCTGCTTCATCTTCTTGAAGTTCAATATCTGTATCTCTTGTTATTCTGAATCGATGTGCTTCAACTACTTCCATTTTAGGAAACAGCGATGGTAAATTAGCTTTTATTAAATCACCCAGCCATATAAACTTTGCACAATAATTACCGTTACCATTCGATTTTTTTGGATGTAAAATTGTATCTATTTGTAAAAGTCGAGGTAGAATACTTGGGACTTTTACTCTGGCAAAATGTTTTTCACCTTTTGGATTTAAGATGAGTACTGCAAGACTTAAGCTCAAATTTGAAATGTATGGAAAAGGTCTTCCGGGATCAAAAGCGAGGGGGGTTAATACGGGAAAAATTTCTCGTTTAAAATAGTCTTGTAATGCAGAAAGTTCATGTTCAGTCAAATCTTCTAATGTACATATATGGATATTATTTTCTTTAAGATTCGGAACAATTTCGTTTTTCCACAAATCAATAAGTTTGTTGAGCAAAGGTTTAATTGCAGCTTCAATTTTTAGTAATTGTTCGTGCGGAGTTAACCCATCAATAGTTGGCTCTAAAACATTTGCGGCTAATTGTTCTTTTAATCCGGAGACACGAATCATATAAAACTCATCAAGATTTGACGAGAATATAGAAACAAATTTCACTTTGTCGAGAATTGGCAAATCAGGATTAAGTGCTTCATCAAGGACTCTTTTGTTAAATTCAATCCAACTTAAATCCCTATTAAAAAAATTCTCTCTGTTTGAATAAGTTTTTAATAAATCTTTACCTAGCATAAAATCTCATTTTTAAAGTCTGATAATATAAGACAAATTGCGAATTTTATCTCGGGAATTATTACGGATTTTAATTATTAATAGAATTGAACTTCAAATTCATTTGCGATTACTCATAAATTGTGTCATTACCCCTTGAATCTGGACTAATAAAAGTAATTGGTTGATTTTTGAAAATATCTTGAATAAATCGTTCTTTTATTTTGCCGATAAACTTTGAAAATCGTATTTTTTGCATAATAATTAGAATTAATCATACAGAAAAAGGAGATCTATTGTGGTAATCGGAATTCCAAAGGAAATTCTTTCGGGGGAAAATAGAGTAGCTATTACACCCGATACCGCTTCGAAGCTTATTAAGTTAGGTTTCGAGATTGTTATTGAGACTAATGCGGGTCTCAACGCTCATTTCTTAGATGAAAATTATATTAATGCGGGAGCGAAAATATTGTCTAATGCTAAAGAAGTATTTGAAGCTTCTGATGTAATATGTAAGGTGCAGCGTCCCGTTGTGGATTCGTCTATTAATGAACTGCAGTTAATGAAAAAGGGGACACTGTTAATCTCATTTTTCTTCCCATTAAACTACCCACAGTTAGCTAAAGAGAGCGCTACAGCAGGAGTTGATGTAATTGCGATGGACTTTATTCCTCGTATTACACGAGCTCAAAAGATGGATGCTTTAAGTTCTCAAAGTAACCTTGCAGGTTATAAAAGTGTATTGCTTGCCGCAAATCACCTTGGCAAAATATTTCCTTTATTAATGACTGCTGCAGGGACAATTACACCAGCTAAAGTGGTTATTATGGGAGCCGGAGTAGCAGGATTACAAGCTTTGGGGACTGCTAAACGTCTCGGTGCAATTGTAGAGGTTTCTGATGTTAGAACCGCGGTTAAGGAGGAAGTGCTAAGTCTTGGTGGCAGGTTTATTGAAGTTGAACAAGATTCATCACTCCAAGATGAGCGCGGATATGCTAAAGAACAAAGTGCTGAATTTTTACAAAAGCAAAAAGAAGTTTTATTTAAGCACATCACTCAAGCTGATATTGTAATAACTACAGCATTAATTCCAGGCAAAAAAGCCCCTGTACTAGTTACTGAAGAGATGGTTAAAAATATGCGACACGGTTCTGTGGTTTTGGATATGGCTGCAGAGTTTGGCGGTAACTGTGAATTAAGCGAAGTTAATAAAACTGTTGTTAAACATGGTGTCACAATAATTGGTGAAGCAAACTTACCTTCACTTATTCCTACTCAAGCAAGTGAATTGTATTCGAAAAATATACTCGCACTCCTTTCCGAAATTGGTAAAGGTGGAACAGTAACACTTGATTTAAATAATGATGTTGTAAAAGAATCATTAATCTCTTATCAAGGTGAAGTATTTAATCAACGAATAAAACCATTGATTCAATAATCAAAAAAGGAATTTATAAATGGAACATACAGATCTTTTCATGCTAATATACATATTTGCATTGGCATGCTTTGTTGGATTTGAATTGATATCAAAAGTTCCACCAACATTGCATACGCCATTGATGTCAGGTTCAAATGCGATTTCGGGAATCACAATTATTGGTGCAATTATAGCATCGGGGATACAGGATTTCAAAGTTGCTACAGTGTTAGGAATAATTGCAATCGTATTTGCAACGATAAATGTAGTCGGTGGTTACCTGGTAACTGACCGTATGTTAAAGATGTTCAAGAAGAAATGAGAAAAAAATGGAAGTATATAAAGATATTTTAATCAATTCGGTTTATTTGATTGCATCGTTTCTTTTCATTTTTGGAATTAAGATGCTGAGTTCTCCTACTAAGGCTAGAAAAGGGAACATGTATTCGGCTGTGGGTATGTTTATAGCCATAGTAGTTACGCTTCTGAATGAACATATAATCAGTTATCAATATATTATTATTGGTGTTCTTCTTGGATCAGCTATAGGAAGTTTTCTTGCAATTAAAGTTGAAATGACTGCAATGCCTCAAATGGTCGGACTGCTGAACGGATTTGGCGGAGGCGCTTCTGCATTGGTCGGACTTACCGAGTATATGCAAGCTCTTGATCCTGCTAATACAAGAATTGAAGATGTATCGGCAAAAATGGCTATAACTATTGCGCTCAGTCTTATTATTGGTGGAATAACATTCACAGGTTCTCTTGTTGCTTTTGGAAAATTACAAGGTATTGTTAGTGGGAACGTAATAAAGTTTCCAATGCAGCATCCTCTCAATCTACTTCTACTTATTGGCGTATTTGGTTTATTAGTTGTCGGAGTATTTTATCCGTCTGAACAAACACTATTTTTAGTAATTCTGGGAGTTTCTTTATTACTTGGTATTCTTTTAGTAATACCAATCGGTGGTGCAGATATGCCCGTTGCAATTTCTTTGCTAAACTCTTATTCGGGCATTGCAGCCTCAGCAACAGGATTTGTAATAGATAACAATATGTTAATTATTGCCGGTGCTTTGGTTGGAGCTTCTGGAATTATTCTTACAAATATAATGTGTAAGGCAATGAATCGTTCCCTACTAAATGTTGTTATGGGAGGATGGGGACAGAATGCTGCCGCAGAAGCCGCATCCGGTACAAAAAAAGAAGTGATCGTTAAATCGGTTGATTCAGAAGAAGCTGCGATGATTTTTGGAGCTGCGAGCAGTGTTATGATCATTCCTGGTTATGGAATGGCTGTTGCACAAGCTCAGCATGCTGTTAAAGAATTAATGGACATCCTCAATAAAAAAGGATGTGATGTTAAATTTGCAATTCATCCTGTTGCCGGAAGAATGCCCGGTCATATGAATATTCTTTTAGCGGAATCAAATGTCCCTTACGAAAAATTATATGCGCTAGAAGATATTAATGAAGAATTTGCAAATACTGATATTTCATTAATAATCGGAGCAAATGATGTTGTTAACCCGGCAGCGCGTAATAATCCTGCTTCCCCAATTTATGGAATGCCTATCTTGAATGCAGATCATTCAAAGACAGTGATAATTATAAAGCGTTCTATGGCTGCAGGTTACGCAGGTATCGATAATGAATTATTCTATAATCAAAATACACTTATGTATTTCGGTGATGCCAAAGAAGCAATCGGAAAATTGAATAATGAATTAAAGAATCTTTCTTAGGATTTTTGCTAAACTGTGAAGAAATTCATTTTTCCGTTTTTTGTCCTTTTTTCCATACCGTGTCTCCTTTTTTCACAGGTAGATACGGTAGGAAATTTTTTAATTTCTAAGGAAAATGATCTCATTAAAATAGTTTCTGTTGAAACAACAGAAACACATACTCTTAGCCATTCTAATCCAACAATTGATTATCATGACTTTGATGAAGATGGACTTTTTGAATTGTTAATCATTTCTGAAGATTTGAGTGGCACAATTCCTAACTATAAGTTATATGTTTACAGATTAGGTAATATTATCGAGTTGATTGATTCAATCAAATCCGGAGTTAAAAAGCCTGAACTTATATTTTCTGAAGAATCAGGCCTTACGATTCTGGCTATCGGTTTCTCAAGTTTTGACTTATTTAATAGTCTACCAAATTTTGATCTCTTTTTTTCACCGTTAAAAATCTTATTTTTTAATGGTGAAAATTTTGAGACTGACTTTGAAGATTGTTATGATATTCTTTTAAAAGAGAATGAAGAAATATTTTCATTCATTACTGAAATTTTGCAAGATTTTGGAAAAAATTGTAAGACTTCGAAGTTGTTGCAGTCGGCATTTGCTGCGACTTATGTAAATTATTTTAATGCCGGTGAATTTGCCATGGCTGATCATTTAATTGACACATATTATTTTTGTGAAGATAAAAAAGAGTTTATTTTATTAATTAAAAACACATTATTGGAGAGACCATGAAAGTAAACTGGAACGATTTTATCGGGAAAACATTAAGTATTACAATGCACGAAAATTATGGAATTGTAATGGACCCGAATTCTAATTCACCAATTTATGAAATCGTTTTTAAAAGTGGTACTCTCACACACGCTTTTGAGGATGGTTTAATGCTTGAAACTATGAGAGAAAATGAACAAGTTAAAATCTTTGTTCCGATGCAGTCTATTAAGTGTGTTGAAATATTTTAATTGGAAAAGAAATTTTGGTTTTTCTTTTAAGCTAATTTTTTTCTTGATGATTGTTGCTCAATTTACAGTCACTGCACAAATCAAAGTAAAAAGCCTTCAAATTTATTCCGGTGATGATGCTTCTTCATTTCCATTAATATTGAAGGGTGATGATCAAGAGGGGATAACAATTGAATTTGATGTCCAATCTAATTCTTATCCGGAATTAAGTATTTATTTCCGTTTTTGTGATCGGAATTGGAATCCTACTAATAATGTCTTTCTACATAATCGAGGAAATGAGATAGTTCATTTCCTTGATTTTGTCAAGCTTCCAATCACAGTAACCGGAGCACAGTATCATTATAAAGGTTTCTTCCCAAATCAAGATTTATTTATAACTTTCCCTTATTCCGGTAAGTGGATGTTTTTTGTTACATCAATAAATGATACTTCTAAAGTTTATGCTTCCGGTCGATTTATAGTCGCAGAAAACCTAATTGATTTGAATATTAAAACTGATACAGAAATTAGATCCGATAAAAATTATTCTCCATCCGATCTCGCAAAAGCTTTTATTTTTAATATCGGGTTAAACCTTCCATTTGATTTCTTCCCTCAAAATTTAGTTTCTGTAGAAGTGATGGAAAATCAAAAAATATTTTTCCCCTGGGTTATTGAGAAAAATTCCAGCAAAACAAATTCGGAATTTTATTGGGATGGGAATAGAAATTTCAACTTTATTGCAAAAGGAATAACACCGGGGAATGAGTATCGCCGAGCAAACTTAAAACAATATACAAATTTCAATTTAAAAGAAGTTTATGCGCAAAAGGATCGAATAGAAACTTCCCGTTTTTATAAACCGGGTGAAAAAGATCTTAATGGCGGGTTTGTACTCTCTGATTATAAAGACCTCAATTCTGATTATCTGAATGTAAGGTTTACAATTCGTCCCCCGGATCCATTCTATTCAGATATTTATCTGAGTGGTGCATTTAATAACTGGGCAATCGATGATCAATATAAGATGTCAAAGTCAGATGGTTTGTTTACACTTACCATTCCATTGAAACGGGGTATTTATGATTATCTTTATGTAACCAAAAATGGTGATGTTATTGATTGGAATTTCCTAGAGGGAAATCTTTTCGAAACCTCTCACATCTACCGTGTATTTATTTTTTACAATGATCCTTCGTTTGGAGGATATGATCGAATAATCGGATATTCAACAATTAACATGAATAAGAAAAATGGAAAAAATTAAAGTTGGCGTAATAGGTACGGGACACCTCGGAAAACTTCACACGAAAATGTTTGCATTAATTGAAGAGTGTAAATTAGTTGGTGTGTATGACAAAGATTCCTCTCAAGCTGCTTCAGTTGCTAAAGAATTTGATTGTAAATCTTTCGAAACAATTGATGATCTACTCAATGAAGTTGATGCTGTCTCAATAGCTGCAATAACAAGTGCACATCACGAAATTGGAAAGTACTGTTTGCAAAAAGGAGTACATATTTTTATCGAAAAACCTATAACGGTTACGATAGAAGAAGCTGAAGATTTAGTAAAAACCGCTAGAGAGAAAAAACTTAATCTTCAAGTTGGGCATATTGAACGTTTTAATCCGGCACTTCTTGCATTGGAGAAATACAATATTGAACCAAAATTTATTCAAACAGACAGACTTGCTCAGTTTAATCCACGCGGAACAGATGTTGCTGTTGTATTAGATTTAATGATTCATGATATCGATATAATTTTAAGTTTAATTAAGAGTGAGGTTGCAAAAGTTGACGCAAGCGGTGTTGCTGTAGTCTCAGATACGATCGATATTGCAAATGCCCGTATTGAATTTGAAAACGGAGCAATAGCAAATGTTACGGCGAGCAGAATATCTCAGAAGAAAATGAGAAAAATGAGAATTTTCCAAAGAGATAATTATATTTCGCTGGACTTTACAACAGGTGTTTCTGAAGTATTCAGACTTGTTCCTGCAGATGAGCATGTTGATTCGGCTCATATTAATTATGGTGAAATAGGAATTGGTGAAAGGAAGAAGAAAGTTATATATGAACAACCCGAACAAATTGAAGTCAATGCTCTGATGTATGAATTACGTTTATTCGTTTTATCAGTGCTTAATAATGAGAAACCCATAGTTTCAGGTGAAGATGGATTACGTGCATTAAAAGTTGCGCGCATGATCATCGATAAAATAGAAGACTCGATAAAAAAAATATTATAATAATTAGAAGGCAGTTATGAAAAAGCTAGTATTAATAATCGTCGGCTCTTTTTTATTCATCCAGAGTTGCAGTTTATATCAAACTTATGTGAATCTTACAAGATTAAAATTCAAAATGGGTGTTACAAATAATATAAGAGTTGCCGGAATCGGAATCGACGGAAAATCTAGAATCTCCGATTTCTCACCGATGGATGCTGTTAAATTTACTTCAAATTTTGCAAGCGGTAAAATGCCGGTCACATTAACAATTAATGTTGAAGCCAAGAACCCAAATGATGGGAGCGGTGGTTTTCCTAAAACAGATGCATCAATCACTTCACTCCCGTTCAGATTTATACTTGATGGTAAAGAAGTTGTCGCAGGTAACTTAGGAAATGCTGTTTCTGTTCCCGGTACGGGAGAGGTTGTAAATATTCCGATTCAATTGTCTTTTGATTTAGTCTCGATGTTCAAAAATAGAGGTTATGAATCTTTGATCAATTTAATGCTTCAAATTAGCGGTAATGGCGGAAGGTCTTCATCAATTGAGGTTTATGTGAGGCCTACAGTTTCAACTGCGCTTGGTTCAATTACTTATCCGAGCGAGATTAAGTTAGTTGATATGGAATTCAAAGATAAGTAGCAAGAAATAGTTTTATGAAAAAAAATATTAAATATGCAATTGGTGTTGACTTAGGAGGGACTTTTATTAAAACCGGTTTGGTTACCGAGAGTGGTAAAATAATTAATAAAGTCTGTCTTGAATCAAAAGCTAATGAAGGTCCTGATAAAGTAATTAAGCAGATTAAAAAAGGGATAAAAGATTTACTTGAAAAATCAGAGTATAAAATATACGGTATAGGTATCGGTGCTCCGGGAGTAATATCGACAAAAAAAGGAACTGTTGAGAATCCACCAAATTTACCCGGATGGGGAAAAATCCATCTTGGGAAAATAATTCAGAAAGAATTTGGACTTGATACATTTGTTGAAAATGATGCAAATGCTGCTGCTATAGGAGAAATGATTTTTGGTGCCGGTAAAAAATTAAATTCGTTTATTATGGTAACACTTGGAACCGGTGTAGGTGGCGGAATTATTTTCGAAGGAAAACTTTTTAGGGGTGAAACCGGCGCTGCAGGTGAAATAGGACATCTATCAATTGATTACAAGGGTGAAAAATGCAATTGCGGTTCAATCGGTTGTATTGAAGCATACGCTGGAAATAGCTATTTGATTAATCGCGTTCTAAAAGAATATGAATCAAACAAATCATCATTAATATATTCACTTATTAATAATCATTTTGATTCTCTTACTCCAAAAGTCATCTCTGATGCGGCAAATCAAGGGGATCAATATGCAATTCAAATTATAGAACAATTGGGAGATTTTCTTGGTTACGCACTCGCATCGGCAGCAAATTTGATGGACATAACTTCTGTAATAATAGGTGGCGGAATTATTTTCGAAGGAAAACTTTTTAGGGGTGAAACCGGCGCTGCAGGTGA
>JAGUXE010000233.1 GCA_020061995.1 Ignavibacteriales bacterium
CTAATTTGGAGAAATATGGGCACAATCGGTTGGCGGGTGCTCTAATTTGAAGAAATATAGGCACAATCTATTGGCGGGAGCATCATTTTGAGGAAGTAAGGAGGCAATCAATTAGAAAGTGAAGTAAATAAAAATATTTAAGGTACTAAACAATAGAAGGAGTTCTAAAAGGAAAAAATATGAGTAGTTGTTGAGTTAAATTATCAATAGTTACTCAAATATCCGGTTATCGATAATTTTTTTCTATGGTTAAATTGAGATCCCGATCAGATTATATTTATATATAGTGAAAATGAAAATGAGATGAGGCGAACAGCTCATTTTACTAAATAACATAATAATCAAAATATCAAGGAACCATTATGGGCGAAATCACAGAAAACACACCAGCTCCCGAACCAAAAGGAAAAGTCTCAAAGGGGAACATTCCGGCTTCGGATATCGATTTATTAACAACGGCAAAAAGCGTTACGGAAAAATGGAGGCATACATCGGATATAACGCTAATCTGGACAACTGCCAATAATCTTGTCGCTAAAACTGCAGAATATGAGCAAATACTAACTGCACGTATTTCGGAAGGGAGCCGCCGTCCTGCAGTAACAAACCAACTTAAAAACCTAGATAAACAAATTGACCTCGGTATCGGATTTATCAAGGATTATCTTAGAGAACTTTATGGACAAGATGATAAATCCCATTACTCGCAATACGGTCTAATTAATACCGGCAATAAATATACAATTCCGGCTGATAGAGACAACCGCATCTCTGCACTGAATCTAATTCTAGAAGCACTTGTTAGAGACGGCTTGAGTGGCAGAGCTTACGGCACAGCCTACTGGGAAAATATCCGTACAGTATATCTACCCCTAAAGCAAGAAGCTGCGGGAATGGATGAATCCGTTGCCGGTAAAGTAAGTGAAAAGAATGTTCTTAAAGATGAGATAAAAAAACACCTAATCGCATTAATAAACGTATTGAAGGCTAACTACCCCGATACATATAAATCCGAAATGCGAGCATGGGGCTTCCAAAAAGAGAAGTATTAATAAACCAACTCCAGGGCTGTCGAGAAGCAATTCTCGACAGCGGCTTGGGGTAAAGTGTTGTGGATAGAATGATGTTATAGCCAATGCTAAAATAAAACATTAACATGGGGTTACATACAATGAAAAACAGAGCGAAGTTACAGCTAAGCAGTAAAAAGCAAGTAGCCTTCTACATTACATTATTAACAGTTCTTGTTTCCATCGGAGGATATTGGTATTATGAGCGGGAAAAAGAACAAATAATAGTCCAGAAAGAAAAAACACTGACTGCCATATCCACCCTTAAGGCAACACAGCTTGAGATGTGGTACAAGGAGGAGTTAAAAGATGCTCAGGTAATCTCAGCTAACCCTTATCTAGAAGAATTTACCAGAACGTTTGTCCGGTCAAATTCTCCAATTGACAAAACCAGATTATTGAAATTGTTACAGCAAATCCAACTGGAACACGATTTAACTGAAGTTATTTTGACTTCAAAAGAGGGAAGTATAATTGCCTCTACAAATAGCCAAATCACAACTATCTATCCTGATGAATTGAGGTCTTTGAAAAATATCATGCAACATGAGAAGGTTATTTCTACCGATTATTTCAATGCAACGCAGAATGGCTACAAGCAAAGCCTTATCTCTTTCATCTCACCATTAAAAAATAGAGTAAATAATCTTAACTATGCTATAATTCTGAGAGTTGATGCCATTAATAACATTCTACCGCTGATAAAAAATTGGCCGACTGAAAGCCAAACCGGAGAATCATTTATCTTCAGTAACGAAACCAACAGTTTCTTATTTTCGAGTGAGCTCACACATCAGGAAGAAATTAAAGCAAAAGACAAATTCCCGTTTTCGAATGATGATCTATTGTCCAACATATACACATCCAAACAGTCCGGAATTTATCGGGGTAAAGATTATCGTAATGTTGATGTGTTGGCTTCCCTGCACAGTATTGAAGGAACTAACTGGGTTTTGATTTCCAAGATCGATAAAAGTGAGTTGCTTCAAGAGCTCACGGGAGAGTCATTATCTATCATTATTCGGATTTTATTTTTAGTTGCATTAAGTGCTCTTTTTATTGTCTTTTGGTTTAATACACGTCAAAAGAATATTTACAAAGGATTACTTGAAAAAGAACGGGAACTTCGGGCACAACAGGAAAAATTTAATGTAGTCATGGAAAGTATCGGTGATGGTATTATCACCCTTGATCTAAATGGCAACATACAATATTTAAATAACAGGGCAGAAGAATTAACCGGCTGGAACTTAAGAGAAGCACGTGGCAGGGACTTTCATGAGGTATATAATGTTATCAATGAAGATACCGGACAGAAGGAAAATAACATTTTAGACAAAGTATTGAAGAAAGGGCTTGCAAAGGAACTGGGCAATCATACCATCCTTATTACAAAAAGCGCGACAGAAATTCCGGTTATGGATACCGGGGCCTCTATTTATGATGCATCCGGAAAGGTAACGGGAATTGCTATTTCATTTCAGGATGAAACCGAAAAAAGGACTCAGAGCCGTCTTATCAAACAGAGCGAGGAAAAATACCGGATTCTTGTTAAAAATATTCCTCAAAAGGTTTTCATGAAAAACCACGAGTTGTCCTACATTTACTGTAGCGAGAATTTTGCGGAAGACTTAGGAATTACTCCTGGTGAAATAGCGGGAAAAACTGATTACGATTTTTTTTCAATAGAGATGGCAGATAAGTACAGAAATGATGACAGATTTATCCTGGAAAAGGGAGAAACAATTACTTTGGAAGAAGAATACCAGGTGAATGGTAATAGATACTGGGTCAGGACAACTAAAACACCCATTAAAGATGAAAACGGGAAAATTACAGGTTTGTTGGGCATCTTTGAAGATTTTACAGAAAAAATGCAGGCACAAATAGCCCTTATGAAAAGTGAAGAAAATCTTCGTGAATTTTTCGAAGCGGACCTTACAGGGGATTATATCGCAACAACTGATGGTAAAATATTGTATTGTAATCCTGCATTCATTGAAATATTAGGATATGACACGGTTGAAGAGATTATCGACAGAAACACTGCTGAATTTTGGCAAAATCCCGCTGAAAGAGAAGCATTATTAAACCTGATACAAAATCAATAAGTAATAAGAGACTATAAAACAAATCTTAAACGTAAGGATGGGACTAAAATAGTATGCACCGTAAATATTGTCGGTAAATTCGATGATAATGGAAAGTTGGTTCAATATTTTGGTTTTTTGTACGATATCACCGATCAAATAAAGTCTGAAAAAGCATTGCGAAAAAGTGAAAACTTCTTTAAACTGGTTGCTGAAAATTCACCCGATGTTCTATTTATACAAGACTGCAATTTAACCTATACTTTTATAATTAATCCAGCCCCCCCTTTAACTCCCGAAGATGTTATTGGAAAATCTGATTGGGATTTACTTCCTCCGGAGGATGCAAAAGCAATTACCGAATTAAAAAAGAAAATTATTGAAACGGGAGAACCGATTCGTCAAGAAATCTGTGTTTCGCCCGTAGGAATTACAAGGTGGTACGATGTAATTTACCAACCGATTTTTGAAAGCGATGGGCAGAAAGCCGGCATTGTAAGCTACAGCAGGGACATCACCGAACGAAAGCTTTCAGAAAGTGAAATATTAAAACAATCGCTGGCGATTGAGCAAAGTCCGGTATCCGTTATTATTACAAATTTGACTGGAAATATAGAATTTGTTAACACAAAGTTTGTTGAACTCACCGGCTATTCCAACAACGAAGTAGCAGGCAAAAACCCAAACATTTTACAATCGGGTAAAATGCCCAAAGAAGTATATAAAAAGTTGTGGGACACTATACTTTCAGGGAATACATGGAGAGGTGAGTTTCACAATAAGAAGAAAAACGGTGAACTATACTGGGAGTTTGCCTCCATTTCGCCTATTATTGATGAAGCAGGAAAAATTACTCATTTTTTAGCTGTAAAAGAAGATATAACTTTGCGTAAAAGAGTAGAAGAAGAATTGCTAAAAAAAGACCAACTGCTTTCATCCATATTGGAAACCCAGCAAGAGCTGATTGCCCGATATCTTCCCGATACTACCCTTACCTTTGTTAATAAGTCATACTGTAACCTATTTGGTCATTCTGAAAATGTACTGATTGGGCAGAAATTTCTTCGGTTTATACCTGAATCAGAATGGAATACAGAACTTTCAAGATTGGAACAGCTTAACAAACGAAACCCATCAAACACCTCAATTAGTCAAGCCATTAAACCTGATGGTTCATTATGCAGCATTGAGTGGACTGATTTGGCAATTTTTAATGACAGCGACGAAGTAGTAGAGATTCAATCTGTTGGTCATGATATTACAGAGAAGTTAAAGGCAGAACAAGAACTGATCAAAGCCAAAGAAAAAGCCGAAGAGAACGACAAACTGAAATCAGCTTTTATCAACAACATCTCGCACGAAATCAGAACACCGCTTAACGGGATACTTGGGTTTGCCCCCTTTATTATCCAATCCGATATAACAATGGAAGAAAAGGAGGAATTTTTAGAAATTCTAAATTTCAATAGCGACCGTTTGATGAGTACCATGACCGATTATATGGACATGGCAATGATTGTTTCTGGAACAATGGAGGTGCATAAAAAAGAATTTCAACTGCAACCATTATTTGAAGAAGTTATTGAAAAAACGAAGCAATTGTGTGCAGAAAAAAACATTGAACTGGAAACTGACGTACCAACCGAACTTGTTGATTTGATACTTGATTCCGACAGGGAATTCATCATAAAAATTCTTAACATTCTATTGGGCAATGCCCTGAAGTTTACAGAAAAAGGAAAAATCAGATGTGGTTGCAAGGTAAATAATGGTTTTCTTGAATTTTTTGTTCAGGATACAGGTATAGGTATTGCCCGCGAAAATCTGGAAATGATTTTTAACATGTTCACCCAGGAAGACACATCTCTGACACGTGGTTATGAAGGGAGCGGACTTGGACTCTCTATTGCAAGCGGATTGGTTGACCTGCTTGGTGGCACGATTTCGGTCTCTTCTGAAAAGGGGGAAGGATCAATATTTACATTTACGGTGCCTTACAAGGAAACTGATGTTGGAGTAATATCTGCCCCGATGAAAGGGAAAAATGCAATTGGTCCGGGGCAACCGTTGGTACTAATAGCTGAAGACGATGAATCAAACTATCTCTTCATGAAAAAAGTTTTGAAACAGGCGGGATGCGATCACTTGATGGCTAAAAATGGTTTCGAAGCTGTGGAACTTTGCAAACAGCATGGTAATATCACACTAGTGTTAATGGACATAAAAATGCCTGTTATGAATGGACTGGAAGCTACTAAGCTCATTCGTGAATTCCGGCCGGAATTACCTATTATTGCAACCACTGCCTATGCCCATACCGGCGACGAACAACGCTTTCTGGCTGCCGGTTGCAATGGCTATTTGGCAAAACCAATAAAAAAGGAGAAGCTACTTTTGTTGTTACAAAAGTTAATTAAAACTTAATCCGGGAAATGTTAAATAACGATAGGTAATAAATCACAGGTTATAACATCTGGTATTAAAAATTGCGGGAACAGTAGTTTATTCCCAACGCTGTCGAGAAATGGTGCTCGACCCCAAAAAAAAAGATTAATGATTATGAATTTTATATCCTCAGCAATAAAAAAAATGAGGTAGTTATGAAAGATTTCTTAATTGTTTTTTCGTCAATACTAATTATTGCATACTTATCATCTTGTCTAAA
>JAGUXE010000263.1 GCA_020061995.1 Ignavibacteriales bacterium
AATTATAGAACCTTACAAAAAATGCCAAAGCAAAAATAATAATCGCTGTCATTTATAATCTTCCAAAACCCTTTGGGTGCAAACAGAAGGTTTTTATCAATTCATAAACCTCATCTGGCTTAATCATCTTTAAGCATTTATTGTCCTTACAGGCAGAGCTTCTATGATTAAATGCCGAAAAACAGGGAGAACAGGCTAATCCCGAGTATATTATCCGGGCATTCTCGCCTAAGGGAGAGTAAATCAGGGGGCTTTCTGGACCAAAAAGGATGAATTTCTTTATTGAGGTTAGCGCGGCTAAATGAGCCATACCGCTGTCATTAGTAAGTAATAAATCAGCAATATCAAAGAGGGTTAGTAATTCGCTTAAATCAGTCTTATTGCTTAAGTCTATAACTCTTTTATTATTAAGGCAATTAGAAAGCAAATCCATTCTTTTAGGTGTGCCTTGCGTGCCTACAACAACAAGATAATTCTTTTCCTCCTCTAATAATTCCCGGCCTAAAAAAATGTAGTTTTCTAATGGCCATTCCCTTAAAGGAATACTTCCCTCGCCAGGATTGATAAGGATTAACCTGGCCTCTTCATTAATTCCGAATCTTTTTAATTTATTTCGTAATTGCCTTTTTCTTTCTTCAGAAGAAATAATTTTTGGTAAAAAAATGCCTCTATCTTCAATCTTTTCTTCTAATTCAGGAGTTGATTTTGTCTCGATCCTTGTCAGTTGCCATAAAGAAAGGTAAGTTTTACTGATATGAAACAAAGGATTATATTGAACCTTGTGGGTCAGGAGATTTCCTCTATACAATCCCTCCATAGTATAGTGATAGAACCCTATTCTTTTTGGAGCAGTGCTTAGATAAGTAAGTATGGCGGTGAAACGAGAAAAAAATTCCAAGTCAAAAACAATACCTATTTTTTCTTTTCTTATCCTGCTTATTACTCTTAGGGTATCCAAAATAAATAAATAAATTGATTCATCCCCTATAGTTAAAATATTGCTCTGCGGTACTATGTCTAATATTTTGAATAAAGGTTTATTCTTTTTAAAAGTAAGAAAAAATATCTCTGCTTCTTTAGCTTCTTTTTTTGCCTTTTCCATAAGAGGATATGCCAAGATGATACTGCCCATCTCCGATAATTTAATAAATAGAATCTTTAGCTGGTTAGATTTTTCTTTCTTAAAAGAAAAAAGGCTTAAAACATAATCTATGCCGGTAAACAAAAAACATAAAGGTATACCTAACCAGTAATCTAATTTTCGCATTAAGCCGACATTCATTAACGTTGCTGCCCTCCAATAAAGCCGCAGATTAAAACCTTAAAAAACCGCAACTACCAATTTGTATAATTTAGGCTTTTTAATCCCTGTCTGTCAATAGGTCCTGACCTTTGTATACCGATTGCCAGAGCAGACAGGTCTGTAATCATAAATATAAATTTTTTATACTTTACTGCACCATATTGCTCTCTCATAAGAAATAGATGGGGATAAAATAAACCTGCGTCGTTCCTTTTTTAACTTTCCCCCAATAATTCTTTGTTAATACTGCCGCCTGCTTCGGCTTAAATCTGTTTATACAACTCATAAAACTTTTTGATATCTTCTCTTCTGTAAATTTAGAATATTTTATCTCAATGGGGATAATACTATTTCCTATATGCAAAATAAAATCAACTTCTGCGCCTGCCTTCGTTCTCCAGAAATTTATCTTATTTACCCCTTCACACAATTCATTCAGGCGTATAAAACACGAATTTTCCATAATTGCTCCGGCATCAGAACGTTTATCCATACCATTCATATTTTCCATAAGGTTATTTCTAAAACCCATATCTAAAAAATATATTTTGGGATTTTTAGAAAGCTCTTTTTGCCTGTTTTTAAAAAATGGCCTGATTTCACGGCAGATAAATGTTTCATCCAGAATATTAAGATGTTTTTTAAGTTTACGGTATTCTAGCCCACAAGACTGGCTTAAATTCTGATATACAACAATATTGCCTATTTGTGTTGCCAGATACTGCGACAATAAAAATAAATTCTTTTCGGTTGCCAGCCCTAAAAGTGTTTTTATATCTTTTAAGATATAATTATTATAGATATCCGAGAGCAGTTTCTTGCGCTGCAGATCAGTTTTAGCTAACACCGATGCAGGATAGCCTCCCCAAATAGAAAATCTCTCATATTCCCGGATAAACTCCTCATGCAATAAATCTTCACCGCTTTTTATTTTAGCTTGTCTACCTTTAAAAAAATAATTAATTACCAGATCATTATTCTCGGCATAAACTCTCTCTAACCTTTCATTGTGCGCCCTTAGGTATTCTCGGAAGTTAAAAGGATGCAGATAAAAATTCAACATCCTTCCAACCATAAACTTGCCAACCTTAGCTTTTATATCTAAAGATGATGAACCAGTAATAATAATTTTCACGCTTTTTACAGTATCATAGACCAATTTCAGCTTCTGGCCGCCATCCTCAGCATACTGGAATTCATCAATCATCAAGTAAAATTTATCCTTTGCTCCAGAAGGGATAAATGAATGAATAAATGAAACGGGATCAGTTTCAAATTCCATAAGCAGCCGCCTATCTTCAAAAGTTATGCTTTTAACTAATCCTTTTTTTACTTTTATCTCCCCAATAAGATAATCACCTAACATTTCTAAAAAGGTGGTCTTTCCGGCTTGTCTGGGGCCAACGATAGAAATAAATTCGTTTCTCCTTATAAACGGCTTTATCTTATTAATTAGCTCTCTTTGAATAACCATGGTTACCCCACTTTCTATGCATATATTACAATTATAGTATACCTATTATTGCAGG
>JAGUXE010000385.1 GCA_020061995.1 Ignavibacteriales bacterium
GATATAGGGCTCAACACGCTTGTCGGGTACATAATACCGAATATCCTTTCTACTCTATATGGGGCAACAATAAGAAACGGTTCCAGCATAAAAGAAGTTCCGCCGAAGGCGGAATTTGGGTGAGTGCCACAAGGCACGAACCTTTTATGCTGTGTTATACCGTGTTGGTCGCTTTTTGTTGTTAACAAGGTTATTTCTCCTTTCTAAATTCTGCAAATTTTTTATCAATCTCTTCTCTCAATTCCTCACCAACACTTTGAAACACATCTAAAAGTTCTTCATAGATATTGTCGCTTGCAACAAAATTCCAGAATTCTTCTCCAACCAAAATTTCTCCGTTTTCCAAATCATATAATGCTTTTAATGTCCACCTCTCGTAAGGTTCAGGGTGATAAGGGTTGTATGGAATTGCTAACCTCGTAAAAACTTTAACATTTTTGTCTTGGCTCAATCTTAGAGCAGTCCACCTGAGAAGTTTAAGTTTTAAGGCTACAAACTCTTTCATATTGGGCTTAGCACTTGTAATATCAAAGTAATTTTCGGTATCTTTGATTTTTACAAATAAGTCCACGACCGAATCGGGATCAACCCCAGCTCGTCCTCTCTTTATTTTACTTCTAATTTTTTCAATCTCTTCATTCTTACTTGTAGCGATTTCACCTTTCCTTAATTTATAGTGAATTTCACTGACGACTTTTTCTATTTCTGCGTCTATTTCCCCGAGTAGTTTATATTGTCTCACCGCTAAATTCCCAGCCCCTTTAGCCAAAATGAGTGCAACCTGTTCCCAGATAGACATACCAAAAGTCGTATTCATTGATTGAATAAAAGAAAACATTGCATACCTATCTTTACCGAGAAGCCTATGATGAAAAGGAATATGCACGGTTTCAGGTTGATATGTTCTTAGTTTTTCTCTTACCGTAGTCATAAGGAGGTCCGCAATTTCTTTCGCTGTTTTTGATAGTAATGCCATATTTTCACACCTTCCTAAAATAAAATATTGATTCGAAAAATTTATTTTCGTCCCGTTCTGTCCTCATAAGTACAGGTCTATTAAAAACATCTATTAATTCAAATCCGCATTGTTTTCCTATTTCTGGATATAGATTAAATTTGTCATTTGCTACAATAAATACTGATGCATTATCAACTAAATTTTTGGATACATTTTTAAACACATCAACTATTCCTTTTACATACTTTATTTTTGCATTTCCGTTCTGTCCTTTCATAGCGGGTCCTATTTCTAATTCATCCTGTCTCGGAAAATCAAACAATTCATAAGCATACCTGTGTTGTTCATGATAATCTATGAGGCCAACATAGGGTGGAGAAGTAAATATTCCATCTATTCTTAAATCTTCCGGCAACTTTACAGTCCTTGCATCCCCTTGAATAATTTTAATAAACGCATTTGTTCTTAATTTATCAAACTCCTTCAATCTTTTTATCGTATCCCAACTGTAACGGTTAATAAACTTTAACGCTTCATTTGTCGGTTCACAATATCTTTTATGTTTAATACACCAGTAAGTTTCCCTTACTGCTTTTTTAGGTCTAGCCAAATCATAATGAGGAATAAGCCTTGCTGAACGAGCAGACCTGGAGAGAATTATCTTTAAAATATCCTGATTTTTATAATCTTTTATTATGCTTCGGTAAAATAGGATTTCTTGCATCGTTCGCTCACTAAACCATTCTTTTAGATACTCACTATGGGTATCAAATCTTTCTATTTTTCCACCGAAGAGAGATTGATTTTTGTTTTGCAGGTTATAACTAAAAGATTTTAGACTTTTTAAAGCATCTTTAATTTCTCTTTCAACTTCAAAAATATCATATTTTTTGGTTTTCAGTTCTTGAATTAACACATTAAAAGAAGATAATTCTATACCGATGGAATTCATGCCTAAAACATTTGCTTCTACAAGGGTGGTTCCGGAACCTGAAAATGGGTCAAGAATCGTATCGCCTTTCTTAAAATATTTTTTTAGGAATACTTCAACTAACTGTGGGATAAATTTCCCTAAGTAAGGGTGTAATCTATGAACATGTTTTGTTCTTTCATATTCTCTAACACTCAAAAAAGTTAAATCATCTCCTAAAATTTCAATATTCTTTTTAGTATCGACATTTGCCTCAATCAACTCTGTATCTATCCCGAATTTTGTTGCTGCTTTCTTACTTACCTCAAGCATAAGTTATTATCTCCTTGCTTTTATAAGATTTTATCATTAAAGCGACCAATTGCGTATAACATCTGTAATAACGCAATATTGTCCCGCTTGCAGCGGGATAAACTGTTTTTATTTCTTTTATACGTCTATCTATTTTCATATCCAACAGTATAAACCTTCACATTAAAAAACTTGTATAAAATATATAACTTTAAAATATTGTTTACAAATCTGATAATGGATATATTTAATTAGTAAGTAAAAGAAATGACAATGAAAAAAGTCAAAAAGAAAAAATATACAAAGCGCATCCCTCTTCCAAAGAAACCTCCGAAAGTTGAGATACCGAAAGAGGTTTACTCGAGGAAGAAAATAAAAAAAAATCTTAAAGATGAGTTGGATAACAAAAAGCCTGAGTATTAATCTCAGGCTTTTTATTCTATTTACAAATCTGGTTTTAATAAAAAATCCTGGCAGGAGAAATTGTTTGTTAGCAAAAATTTGCCTAAGGTAATTGAGATCGATGAACGTATGAGAAGTATATAGTATAAATCGGAATGTTTTTTCAATTACCGCTATCGGATAGCGTCCCGAAACTCTTATACACATACGATGAATAATGCCGGTTTAGAATAATAAAAGCGCGCTCGGTTTACAAAACATTCTACCGGGAGCGCTTTTTCCCTTAACCCAACCAACGGATGTCAATATTCAAAATAAAATATAAATTTAGATTTAGACGAAGTTCTCAACTTCTGTAAGGGAGTTAACCCGTCTAAATCGTCCCGGCTTTGATGATTGTTGAAATTTATGAGATAGCTGCTGAATTTTCTTAAAAAATCTTGATTTGAATCAAAATTAACTCTCGAAAAAAAATCTCTGATGTCCTTTTGGTGTGCTTCTTGTACGATGCCGTTTTTCATATCATCAATATTCGGGAAGGCAAAAGAAGTAATTTCTAGATCAGAAAAAGAATTTGAAGTCATATCTTGTAAACCAGTCAATGAAGGATCATTTACTATACTAATCGAACTAATTTTGAATGGATACTTGTCTATTATAAAAGAAACAAAATCTTGTATGTTCGCAGAGGATATTTTTTTATAGACTTTAGAAATCCGTAGACGAGTAAATGAATCCAATGCGGTGAAGAGAATCGAAGGTATTGTACCTGTGTACTCGGAAACGTCTATCATACCGATTTCTATCTGTTTGCCCGGGTTATCAAACAATTCTATGTTAAGCGAAAGTGGCTTTTCCAAATTTGGTGTATCGTTATTGTAATGTCGTTTTAATAATTTCCAGATCGTATGTTCTGATAAAGTTATATCATAATTCTCTTTTAAATATTCCCGTAATCTCCTCTGACCATATCCGGTTAAGATTTTTCCCTCGACAACTTTTTTAACTATGTCTTCGGGAGTAGATAAAGGACTATTATGAGGTTTTTTAGAGGAGTCCAATAAACTCGAAGAATCTCCGCCCGATTTTGTATACTTGTTCCACCACTTATAAAAAGTTTTACGGCTTATGCCGAAACGTTCGCATACTTTAGTAACGCTGTGAACTTCTTTATAATAAATAATCCATGCCAATCGCGGATGAATTAGAACAGTTTTATCTGAAAAAGTATTTTGGTTTACTTTATATCTTCCTAATTGTTTAAACATTTTTTATTCCTTCGAATTATTTATATAAACTTATTTTACTAATAGCATTTTTATTACAAGTTTATTCGTTTCGGTTTGTAGCATCGCGATAAAAACACCAGTTGGTAAATTGTTTCCATTGAATTGAAGGATTCTTCAAAACAGTAATCGGCCCGTGATAGTGCTCGAGTCCGTCATTATCAATTTGTTTTAGTCGGTATTGGATTTCATTTCCCCCGATGGCTATCGGGGCCTCATTGTCGGACCATGAATAATATTGCGGCTGAAGTGTATATCCAGCACCCGGCTGAAAGCTGTTGTCAATTGTAACGAATGTTTGCGTGCTTGGAATATATCTTTGCACATAAAAGCCATAGTTATTAACTTCACTGATTGTTGTCCATTCGAGCTTAATTGTGTTGTTTGTAATAAAACTTCCCGTAAATGATGCCAGTTGAACAGGTAATATATTTGGTGATCCGGTGTACACTTTCCTTTATCATTGTTTGATAAGGTTAAGCTCAACATAGGTGCCAATAATATTTTTTCTGAAATAGGACACTCGATTCATTCATTCTTCTGTCATAAGTATTTTAGATATAATGAGTTATAAAGACATTATGAGAAATGGATTATTCGTTTAAATTCTTTTGAGACGAATTTTTTGTAATATTGATTTTGTAGATTCTACAAAAGGATGTGAAGAGATGGAGTGAGTTATGGATATATCTTCTGTTGTTCCCGCTTTGTGTTCCATTCCGTAACGATGGAACCGAGATTGAAATCTAAATAACAAATAAAATACTTTAGGTAGAGGAACAAGCAAGCAGCCGATTCACGCGATTACTTTTAGAACCGGAAAGAATAACTTCATAGACGAAGCCAGACCTACAGAAAAAATAGAAATTCTCAATTCTTGAAAAAGGCTTGCATTTCATATTCATTTTTTTTATGTTTAATGAAAATTAGGTAAAATTGGCTTATAAAATGATGAAAGAGTTTTTCGTATCCGACTCAATAACAGTGGTTGGATTCTCAACCGATTTGCGAGAGTATTAAAAAGCTGAGGTGTGATAGTAAAATTGGGATCCCTTAAATTTAGCCATTTTGGACGACTATGTCGTTCGACGTGGCCGTAGGCTGTTTAATCGTGTTTCAGAAAATACATTTTAGGAATTATGCTGCAAGAAAAAGTACGTATCTGGCGTGTATTTTTTACTATGAGTAACTTTGAGAATAAAGCCGAAGAATATATCTCTTCACAAAACATCGAAGTATTTCTGCCTACTATCAAAACCATCCGGATATACCGGGGGAGGAAGATCAAAAGTGAAGACCCCTCTTTAAAAACTACATTTTTGCAAAAGTTGATGAACGAGACCGGCTTAGCATATGCCAAAGTCCAGCCATAGTTAATTGCGTGAAATAAAATTAATATACGAGAACGCGGAGAAACGTGGAAGGTGAGACTTATTGTTAATTCGTTCAACGCAGCTTACACGATTTTTGTTAATGAATATTGAACGCTCAACCTATCTACGATTCTACGAATCGTAGATTCGTAGAACGGACTCGTAGAGTAGGCAATGACGATAAACGATATAGTAGGGAAAAGAATATGCAAGACATTCAAAAAGAATTATTCTTACTTATGAAGGGAGAGAAAAAACTAAGTCTTTCGTTACAACTTTATCATTTCGCAAAGCGACTGAAAAAAGAAGCGTTGAAAAAAAAATACCCGAACCTTAACGAAGAGGGTATTGAAAAAAAAGTGAGGGATATTTTTCTGTATGCAAGAACCTGACGTTTACTCATATTTTACTAAAACTTTTAATAAACTCGGGGTCAGATATGTAGTTACCGGAGCAGTCGCAACTATTATTTACGGAGTCCCGAGATTAACGCACGATATTGATATGGTAGTAGAATTAAAAAAGGTCGATATAGATAATATTATTAAGGGTTTCGATGAAAGTGAGTTTTATTGTCCGCCTCGTGAGATTATTGGGATCGAAATTGGAAGAACCGAAAGGGGGCATTTCAATATAATCCATAAAACCACAGCTTATAAGGCAGATATATATTTAGTAGGAAACGATAAGTTATGCATGTGGGCTTTAGACAATTATGTTGAACATACATATGAGGGCGACTTTATTCGAGTAGCTCCACCGGAGTATGTAATTGTTAGAAAATTAGAATATTACCGCGAAGGCGGTTCACAAAAACATATCATCGATATACGGTCAATTTTAGAGATGTCTTCTGAATTGGTAGATTTTAAAAAATTAGAAGAATTGATAAATGAATTAGCTCTTCAGAAAGAATGGGATATTGCTAAACGGATAAGTTGACCGTAAAGCGAATTGTTAATTCGCTCAACGCGACAAGATAAAAATGAAAGATATGAAAGAACTTGATATTGATAATCTAAAGAATGCTCTTAAAGCAATATATAATGACGAAGAAGTTGAAGAAATAACATTAAACCCGAAAATTGCATTTGACCCCGTAAAACGGGGTTGACATAGAACAATTTAGTGGAAGAAACAATTTTCTATTGCATTTTTCGGGTTAAAAGAACTTGAAAAATATGTAGTCATTCGTTACGGCACACCGGATAATTTTTATATCGATATATTGATAATAGTGATCTTATTTTCTTGAAAAACCTTGTTAAAAAAATGCCAGTTAAAAGTACATAAATTTTGAAGATGCAAGAAAAGATATTTGGGTTTTGTATCCAGATAAATCGTACTATAATAAAATTAAAGAATTATTCGCACTGCTGGAGAAATTGCAGACAAGGCAAGTAAAACGAGGAATAACTAAATACAAAAACCTTTCTTATAAAAATTGAGCGATGAGCAAAGAGCTGAGAGCGGGAAATTGAAGTTAGATGTTCGCATCACAAAACTCACCACTCACCGCTTACCTCGCTTCTAACTTCGCTTTCAAAGTCAATTTCTTTTCACCTCTTATTACTACTACATCCACTTCATCTCCCGGTTTAAATTCACCCAATAAATAAGTCAAGTCATAAACATTCTTTACGTCCTTATCCCCAAATTTAATAATAATATCCCCGGTTTTAAGCCCGGCTTTTTGAGCGGGACTTCCAGCCCTTGTGCCCGATATCTTCAATCCTTGGGCATCGTCGCCGAAATCAGGCATAATACCAAAGCTTACCCTGAACCCTCTTTGAGCACCTTCACGCTGTGACGGCGTCATCTCAACTTTCGTGAACTGCGGCTTCTCTTCGACTCTATCCAGATCCTTAATTATTCTTACAACAAAATCAGCAACTAACTTCTCACCATCATAGTTAATCAAATCCCAATCATCCGACGGTTTGTGATAATCGCTGTGTAATCCTGTAAAGAAAAACAACACAGGAATATCTTTACCGTTAAAAGTGGCGTGGTCGCTCGACCCGAATCCGTCCTGCCCCAACTTCAACTTGAAAACGGATTCGGCGTTTTGTCTTTCGATAATCTCTTTCCAAACGGGTGATGTCCCTACACCTTGAACTGTTAACGCACTATCTTTTAAACGTCCGATCATATCCATATTCAACATAGCGACAGTTTTTTCAAGTGGGAATGGAGGATGCTTTACGTAATTAGACGAACCTAATAAGCCAAGCTCTTCGCCCGTGAAAGCTGTAAAAACGAGCGATCTTCTTAGCTCATGTTTATGCGCTGAGAAGTATTGTGCAAGCTCAAGTAACCCTGCCACACCTGAGGCATTATCGTCAGCTCCGTTATGAACTGCTGTCGTATCGGGCTGCAAAGAACCGGAACCTTCACCGCCCATCCCGATATGGTCGAAGTGCGCTCCGATTATTACATACTCATCCTTCAATTTCGGGTCATTGCCTTCTATGTATCCTATAACGTTTGCCGTTTTTGAATAAATTTTTTCTATGTGTGTTTGTAGATTAACTATTGTGCCGGGGAAATCAAATGAGACCGGTTTTTTTGTGTCGTTGATTTCTTTCTGGACAGTTTTTAAATCTCTACCAACCGATTGAAAAATTAAATTAGCAGCATCTCGTTTTAATTGGATAACAGCAATACCCGCGTTACCGAAACCACGCTCTTGGCGAAGCGGTGGCAGTGCATCTTTTTCTTCATCGGCAGGTCCCGTAACGAATACTACTGCTAAAGCGCCTTTATCGCGAGCGACCATAATTTTTTTTCGTAAAGCTGTATAATCACCAAAAGGGGATTGCTGATTTTTGCCGTCGGGTGAGTAGCGTAAAATAATTACGACTTTCCCTTTAACATCGATGTTAGTATAATCGTCGTAGTGTAAAGTGTCAGCGGAGATTCCATATCCCACAAATGCTAAAGGTCCGCTTACCGACGTATCGCTCGAGAACGGCAGTGGTCTAAAATCAATATCCGGTATAAACCTGTATTGCTGCTCTACAGAAAAGACGGCGAGATGGTTATTTTTGCCGGGTTTCAAATCGGAAACAAATTCAAATTGCTGCGTGTATGTGTTGTTATCGCCTGCGGGTATTAATCCGTACGATTTATACCCTTTTGTGATGTACTGCTCTGCAAAATCGTTTCCGCGAGTCCCCGACCGCCTGCCTTCCATTTCGTCGGAAGCCAAGTACTTGACATGCTGCCTCAGCTCTTCAACTGTGATATCTTGTGATACAAATACAGGTTGCGTTGTTGAACAACCTACGATTAAAGAGATTATTAGTAGAAATGAGAATAATTTTTTCATATTATTCCTGTTGATATTATATAAAATCTTAGTAAGCTTGACCTGTAATTTCTTTTGATTCATCCGATGCTAAGTAAAAAAATATATCGAGTATTTCTTCGGGTTTTTTCAGCTTGGATTGGTCTTCATCGGGATAAGCTTCACGGCGCATATCTGTTGCCATTGCGCCGGGGTTTAACGAATTTACACGAATGCCAAAATCTTTCACTTCTTCGGCGAGCGTCTGAGTAAAACCTTCGATTGCAAATTTCGATACGGCGTAAGAGCCCCAATTCCGTCTGCCCTTTCTTCCAACGGATGAGCTGACATTGATTATTGAGCCGGATTTTTGTTGTATCATCAATGGTAGGGCATGTTTTGTGAGAATAAATGTGCCGTTCACATTCACATCAACTACATCACGCCAGATTCCGACAGGGTAGGAGTCGATAGGCACTCTGCTTCCTAAAACTGAAGCGTTGTTGATTAGTACATCTATCCGACCGAATGTAGCGGTGATATTCTCAACAAACTCTGCCACCGATTTTTCGTTTCGTAAGTCGAATGCCGCACTTATGACTTGGGCATTAAGCTTTTGTAATCCGGTTCTGACATTATCAAGAAGCAATCCATGCCGGGCGCAGATACAAAGGGAGGCATTTCTTTCTGCAAAACCAAAAGCTAAAGCTTTGCCTAATCCGCGCGAGGCGCCTGAGATTAAAACAACCTTATCTTTAAAATTCAAATTATTATATTCCATCTAATTACTAATCAATTTAAGGGAATATTCGTGTAAAATCAAGAAATCGAATTGACTTTCGAGTATAATCTTTGTATATTTTCTCTGCA
>JAGUXE010000160.1 GCA_020061995.1 Ignavibacteriales bacterium
ACTACTTTATTAAACAATATATCTCGTGCCTGGTGGGAATTTTCACAGGAAAATATATTCTTAATATCAAAACCTAAGGACCGAGCTACTTCGGCAGTTTTTTTAGAAAGCTCACCTACGGTTATAAAGGCATCGCAAACCCGAGCAACCCTCTTGCCTGCCTGTCGATGAAATAATTCCTTATCATTTCCTAGTTCCAGCATATCACCCATAACAAAAATTTTTCTCCCCTTTATATGAAGATTATCCAAAGCATCTAAAGCCTGCTGTAAAGAAACAGGGTTAGAATTATAGGAATCATCAATAAACTTTATACTATTTAGCTTTATAAGACAAAGTCTACTTTGCGGAAAATCAAAATGGCTAAGCCGTAAAGCTATATCATTGTACGCCATGGCAAAAATGCGCGCTACGGATATTGCAATTAATGCATTATAAACATTATAATACCCAAAGGTCTTTAATTGAAACTTATATTTTTTATTAACCACAAATTCTATTTTTCCATTAAGAATTTTTATATCCGAGGCAGAAAAATCAGCCTCCTGCTTTACACCAAAACTAAAAATAGTGGGCTTTTTAACTTTTCTTATGACCTCTTTTTTCAATAAATTATCATCGGCATTTAAGAGCATAATATATGGCTGTTTAAGATGTTTGATCAATGCGCGCTTTTCTTTAAAAACGCCCCTTAGGTCTTTTAGGAATTCAAGGTGTGCAGGGCCGATATCGGTGATTATGCCGATATTTGGTTGAGCGATCTTGGCTAAATATTCTATTTCACCCGGATGGTTTGTACCCGCCTCCAATACAGCAAAATCATATGACTTATCAAGATTTAGCAGGGTTAGAGGTAAACCTATCTGATTATTTTTTGTGCCTTCATTTCCTAAGACCTTAAATTTTTTGGATAATACCCAGACAATCATTTCTTTGGCAGTAGTTTTGCCATTACTTCCCGTAACTACAATAATAGGTATGTCAAATTTTTCTCGATGGAATCGAGTAATGTCACCCAGCGCCTTTGTTGTATCTTTAACTTTTATAAAAGGGATTTTCTCTGTACTCTGCCTACCCGCCGACAAGGCAGGTACTCTGTACTCTGTACTATGAATGATTACTGCCTTTGCTTTCTTACTTATTGCTTCTTTAATGAAATCCTGTCCATCAAAATTATTCCCTTTTATGGCAATAAAAGCCTCTTTAGATTTAATTGTCCTTGAATCTATAGAGATACCTTTTGTAATCATATCTTTATTTCCGCAAAGCAAATTACCTTTTGTAGCTTTTAATATTTCACTGACTTTAAACATTCTCTTATAATCTGGCAGTCATCAAAATGTATTATTCTATCTTTTAATATCTGGTAATTCTCATGTCCTTTACCTGCAACTAAGACAATATCTCCTGATTTAGCTAAAGACAATGCCCTCTTTATGGCTCCAAGCCGATCAGGAATAACACAAAAATTTCTTTTTCTTATTCCTCTTTTAATATCCTGAATTATCTCATTGGGGTCTTCTGAACGAGGGTTGTCATTAGTAATAATTGCGTAATCTGATAATTCTGATACGGTCCTACCCATCTTGGGCCTTTTTGTTTTATCGCGTTCTCCGCCACAGCCGAAAACAACAATGATCCTTTTTTTTAAGAATTGCCTTAAAGTCAAAATAGTGTTACGCAGCGCATCTTCTGTGTGTGCATAGTCAACAAAAATTGAAAATCTTCTATCAAAATCTATCCTCTCCAGCCTTCCGGGAACAAAGCTAAATCCTCTAAGAGCAGATTTTATAGTAAATAAATCAATACCTCCTCTTAATGCCCAGGCAACCGTAGCCAATATATTATATACATTGTATCTTCCAATGAGTTTAGTTTTAAAATCCATTTCTCCTTTAAAACTTACCAAGCGAAATTCTGTATGCTTGATATCAAATCTTATATCTTGCGCCACTACATCCGCCTTATTTTTTATACCATAGGTAATAACTTTGGCGCAGGTCAACCTTCTAAGCCTTCTACTATATCTATCATCATTATTAATAACTATAAATGAATTTGGACTTATGTCTTTAAAGAGTTTGGCTTTTACCTGAAAATAATTTTCTAGTGTCTTATGATAATCTAAATGGTCTTGGGTTAAATTTGTAAAAATAGCTGAGTGAAAATCAATACCTTCCACTCTTTCCTGGTCTAAGGCATGAGAAGAAACCTCCATAATACAATAATTAATATCTTCTTTTAGCATTTTAGCTAACAGAGATTGAAGCTCAATTGGCCCGGGTGTGGTATTTTTTGCCGGAATTATTTTGTCTTTAAAACGATAATTAATCGTGCCTATCACTGCAGGCAAAAAGCCCGCCTCATTTAGTAGCTCCTCTAATAAATAAGAGACCGTAGTTTTTCCATTAGTTCCTGTAATCCCAATAACATTAATTTTTCTTGAGGGGTTACCATAAAATTCTGCCGCTAATTTTGCTAATGCCTTTCGTGTATCTTTTACTTCAATAAAAGATACTTTCTTTGAACCTTGAACTTTGAACCTTGAACCTTGAACAATTATTGCCTTTGCACCCTTTTCTATTGCCTCGTCAATAAATCTTGTTCCATCCTGGCGATTACCTTTTATAGCCACAAAGACATAATCATCCAAGACATCTTTTGAATTACAACTTATACCCTTGACCTTGAAATTTAAAAAGGGTCTTTCAGAAATACCTAATGCACTAATTAACTCTTTTATTTTCATTTAGTGCGATAACTTCATTCAATGATTGATTTGTTCTAAGATACTTAATTACATCACTTGCTACATTTTTAAAAACCGGTGCAGCTACTACTCCGCCAAAGTAATACGGATGAGGCTCATCAACTACTACAGCAATAGCAACTATTGGGTCTTCTGCGGGAGCAAATCCAATAAAGGAAGCAATAAATTTACGATGAGAATATCTGCCATCGGACTCCAGTTTCTGTGCTGTGCCTGTCTTGCCGGCTACAGTAATCCCCGGAATCCTTGCTAATTTTCCTGTGCCTTCTTCTACTGCTTGGATAAATATATTTTTTACTCGGCTTGCAGTATCCAAAGATATAACCTTGCGAATCAAGCTAGGTGAAAATTTTTTAATCGTCTCACCGAACTTATCGCGAACCTCTCCCACAATATAGGGCTTCATCAACTGGCCGCCATTGGCAATTACAGAAATAGCACTAACTAACTGTAAAGCAGTTACACCTACCTCCTGCCCTATAGGAATGGCTGCAATAGATATCTTTGACCACAGACGCGGTTCTTTGGTTATGCCTGAGATTTCACCGGGAAGATCAATACCTAACTTAGAACCAAAACCAAAAAGTTTCATATATCGGTATAAAATATCGCCTCCCAGTATTTGTG
>JAGUXE010000228.1 GCA_020061995.1 Ignavibacteriales bacterium
AAACATAATATCTGCCGGTGGTTTCAAAGTTAATCCAATACGAAATTATTCCTAATGCACCCGGTGAATCGCTAAAATTTACTCCAGTTATGAGATTGTCTGTATCTGCAACTCTTGTATCAGGTAAAATTTCAATATAAGTTTCTCCACTTGCATCTTTAAAATGATTTTGATCGTGATCTGGAGCTACTTTAGGAGTTAGAAACTCATGCTGAACATACCATTTTCGTATTTCATCTTTATTCTGCTCTGTAAAGTGTTCCGCCTCAAAAGCAACAATTCCATTCTTTTCTTGAAATACAACTTTTGTTTGAGCACTTAAGGATGATAAGCCAAATAAAATGACAAAAAGAATTGCGTTTATTATTATTCTCATATTGCTATCCTAGCTAATATATTCAATCTGTTTATTCAATCCATATTTGCTAATTTGAACATTCTTACTTTATTCAAACAAAACCATTTTGGGGAAGATTTTCTAGAAAATCTTATTAAGTTATTTCCTTTTTGCTTTTAATCCATTTCATAACATTTGCAGGCGATCTTTTATTCTTTAATTCGTTAGCCATAAAACTCATTGCACTATCAACATGATTGAAAAAATATTTATATCCTTGGCATAAATAATTTAATCCTTCTTCTCCGTCAGGAGATTTTATAAATCTATGTTTAGGACATTCGCCATTACAAGCAAATAAATATTCACAGTTTCTACAATAATGTGGAAGTGATAATTTCTTATCCAACCCGAATTTCATTTGCTTGCCAGAATCAACCATTGATGTAAGAAGATCGGAAAATATATTTCCAAGTTTGTTTTCTGGATACACATAATGATCGCAAGAATACAAATCGCCATTGTGTTCCATTGCCATTGCGTTTCCACAAACTTCACTAAAAACACACAAACTTGGCTTTTGACCATACCACGATTCTAATGCAATATCAAAAATTTGAACAAAGTTATTCCCTACATCTTTCTTCACCCACTCATCAAAGATGCTGCTCAAAAATTTCCCATATTTTAATGAATCTACTGACCATTCGGTTACTACTGCCTCATTTTTATAATTTGGAGAAATTAGCTTAAGTTCATTTTCTTTCAAATCTCGCCCATACCTTTCAACTATTGGAATAAATTGCATGAACCCGCTTCCGATCTCTTTAAGAAAATTATAAACTCTTATAGGTTCATCTTCATTAGCTTTTGAAACACATGTTAATGTGTTGAAATCAACTTTGTATTCTTTTAACAAATTGATTCCATTTAGTACTTTCTCAAAAGTGGACTGCCCGCCTTTAAATACTCTATACTTATCATGAATATCTTTTGGACCATCTATAGATACTCCAATTAAAAAATTGTTTTCTTTAAATAACTCTGCCCAACTCTCATCAATAAGTATGGCATTTGTCTGAAATGTGTTCTGAATAGTTTTTCCGTTAGCGTATTTTTTTTGTAGTTCAATGGCTTTCTTAAAAAAATGAACGCCCAATAATGTTGGTTCCCCTCCTTGCCATGCAAATGTAATTTCATTTACTTTTTGTGTTTGGATGTATTGTCGAATATAGGCATCTAAGACCTTTTCACTCATACCCCATTGTTTGTTGTTTGCATAAAGTTTTTCTTTTTCTAGATAAAAGCAGTAACTGCAATCCATATTACACAATGAACCTGTAGGTTTGGTCATAATATGATAAGCAAATGAATTAATCATGTTAAATATTCTTTCATCGAAAAATCAAGGAATAAAGTCATTATTTATATAGCTAGTTATTTTAAGGAAATTATAAAAAGCCAAACGATTTTAAATTGTGAAGTTCTTTAATACTATTCTATTTTAGATGTTATTGCTAATTAAATTAGAGCCACACACTTTTCGATTGGTAAATACTTTCTACCGCTGCTCCACTTAATGCCTTTTATTCGAAAGTAAGACACTTTATTTTAATGCTCTATAAACAAAATCATTCATAGAATTTAGTATTTATTATCGTTGCTAATTTTGCAGCCATCACTTGCAGGATCATAAAAAATATTGTGGGATTCATCTACTCTATTCTGGAACGCTATATTAACCGATCCATTTTCTCCGGCTTGAAACCAATGCTTGATATTTGACGGAACAGTGAACTGTTGACCAACTTTTAGTTCTATTTTTTTTAACGCAGTATACCACAGTTCTTTACCTTTTGGAATTTTAATATCAGTAGCCTTTTCTCCATCAATAAAAACATTAGTTGCTCCATAGAGCACTCTAATTGTTTCTTCTTTTCCTTTTTCATTTTTATAAGCTGGGTGTAAATGTTCTGGCAAAGATTGGTTTGGTAGAAGGACAATTAAATTTACTCGAACTCTTTCCGAGCGTAAAAGATCAATAAGACCAAAGCCTTCTTCTTTTAGATTATCTAGACCAAAATCATTTACAATTAATGATTTTAATTCTTCCTCTGTTACTGGGAAATTCGATTTATTAATTAATTCCAAATAAAGTGGTTTTAGATCTTCTTTTGTATAATTCATTTGCACACATCTTTTAGTTAATTAAATCAATTATTGTGTCAGCCATTGAACATAAAATTAAGCAGCATGAAGCAGAACCGGCATCAATTACACCAATAGAGCGTTCACCCAATCTGCTGGATCTTCCAACTTTAGAAATCATATCTTTTGTACTGTCTCTCCCAATAATAGCTGCTTGCTTCATTTTTATAAGAGCTTCTGATAAATCACCACCAACGCTTAAAGAATTCTTATATTCTTCAATAGCTGGAATAAGGCAGTCCATCAAAGTTTTATCACCAGAAGTGGCTTTTGTAATTTTACTAAGTTCTTTGGGTATTGCTTCAAGCATTGATTGAAAAACAATTGCATCAATTTCTTCTTTGCCTTCGCTTTCTTTTGACATTGCCTTGAAAAATAATCCGTACAACGGTCCCATAGAGCCGCCGATTTTCATCATCAAAATGTTGGAAAGAATTTTCAATCCTTCCGAAAGATTTACGGGTGCTTCTTTCAATTTAT
>JAGUXE010000072.1 GCA_020061995.1 Ignavibacteriales bacterium
AAGTACCTGATATCCTAAAGATTCAACAGTTTTCTTAAACTGTGAGATATTGGCAGCTTTATCGTCAAATTCTATGGTAACTGATTCTGTAGCTAAGTTAACGGAGGCAGTTGAAACACCGGGTATCTTAGCCAACTTGTTCTGGACTTTTGTAACGCAACTTGCGCAAGTCATTCCCTGTATCGGGAGCAGTATTTTTTTAAGATTTTCCTTTTTAAATTTTACCGGTGTTGAAGGGGTAACTGAAATTTGTATAAAATCGTTTCTTTTTATTGTAATATCATTTAGATTTTGATTAGTTTTTAAATATTTTTTTGGATTCATATCAAAACGTTGCTTACACGAAACAGCACAGAAATAATAATCATTTCCTGCGTATTTGCTTGTTCCTGCTGCAGTTTCCGGGTCAACTTTCATCCCGCAGACTGGGTCGATGTGTTGATTATTCATATTGAATGATTATAAAAAAAGCCCCAAATATTTTCAATTCAGGGCTATCTTAACTACTCATCTACTAATATACTTAATTACTTCACTTACCATCTTTACAGCAACCCGGTAAACCGTCGTATGCTTCACGGTTGCGCGGAGTTTCGTTTGCATCGTAACCGGCTTCAGAGATTGATTTTTCGAGGGCTGCAATATCTAATTTTACTTTGTCGAATTTTACGGTTGTGGTTTTCTTTTCCAAGTCAACTTCAACGTTTTCGACGCCGTCAACATCAGAGACCGCCTTCTCGATTGTAGTTACACACATACCACACATAATCGAGGAGGTACTAATCGTTATGGTCTCGAGATTTACTGCTGCCGGTTGTTCGGTTTGTTTCTGTCTGCAGCCGGTCAACAACAAGCCGATTAACATTACTAAAAGAACAATATATTGATACATTTATATATTCCTTAACTTTTCTTTGTACCTTTCTTTTCAGCTTTATCTGGGCATTCGTGTTTGCCATCTTTTGATTTTGAATCATCGCACTTCTTCACGCCAGTTTTCTGGCAGCAGTCGTCGCCTTTGTCGCATTCTTTTTTAGCATCTTTGGCTTCTTTGCTCATGCAATCCGATTTGCTATTGTGTTTGCCTTCTTCCATTTTTGCTTTATCTGAACAAGTTTTTTCACATTCCGCTTTTGATTCTTTGCTATGGTCCATATCAGCACAAGCTTTGGCACAATCTTCAGCACTAGCTTTTTTATCTTTCATATCCGCGCAGCCTTCGTGTGTTTTGGCTTTTTCGGCTTTTGTTATTTTCGAGTGGTCCATTTTAGCCTTATCGGTTTTGGCTGTTTTATACCTCGGGCAGCACGATTTTTCTTTTGCGTCCTTTTTTGCATCGACAGATTTTGTTGCTTGACTGAAAAGAACTGATGTTGCTAACAAGGCAACTACTAATGTTAAAAGAATACGTAACTTCATTTTTTACTCCTTATTATTAATTTTTGTTGATTGTGATTTAATATAGCTATTTGTTTTTAAAAATTCAAAATTTGATGGAAATTTGTTGTTCGTTCAACCCCTACGGATTTCTTCATTCGTCACTTATCCGCTGAAGTTCGGGAGGTTATTCAATGTTTTACCCGAACGTAGGCGGATTTGTAATTTACTCTACGCTCTTCGCTCTAAGCTACTCACTACATACTTCATACTAAGTTTCTCCGATTCGTCGGATTACACACGCACATCTCACATCGCATATCTCATATCCTCAGAGAATTTCTTCTATATCTCTGCACCCAAACGGTACAAATCGTGCTGACGCTTTAGCGATACCGCCTTTGTGTAATAATCCTTCACTTTGGCAAGAAGCACATTGCGTGAGTCGCTGTACATCGCCGTTGATTTTTTGATTTCTGCAGTCGCTTCATCGACTGGTGCGCTCGTTTTTCCCCAATGTCCAGAAGGAAAACGGGAGAGTAATTCCAGCCGCTAAACTCCAGCCGCGAAAACCCGTCATCGGCGATGAAACGTATTCAAGTTGGTGCATTGCTTTATCCTTCTCAACCATCAGCGAATCGCTTCGGAGTTTCGAGCAATTTTTTAATGCGTAAACTTGAATTTGTTTAATATCTAAATCGAAAAATATTGTTCACCAAAATCTCACGCTTCTTGCGCGATGAAAGCTGCATTTGTCCGGTTGCATCAGTATAAGCATCGCGAACTCCGTGTTTTTCTTTTATATCTGCCGGATGCTCGGTGTACCACTTGTTCTTGGTTCGATTTAGATTCCGATCCCGCTCAGAGAGCGGGACGGAATGACTTGTGTGTTCTCCATACAGCAGCTTCCCCAACGTATTCTCAACGATATATTTTACGGACTTCGGGCTTTTCTTCGATGCGGACTTGCTTCTCCGTCATTCGTATCGTCCTGCCTAAGAACCGCTCGTAAATGCTGCCTAAAATTTCAACTCCGATTTCATCAAAGTTGTATGGCGATAGGGGATAGTTGATGTTCTTAAATATATTTTCAAGAACTTTGTTGCCTACTTCAAGTTGTTCGCATTCGTGTTCGGCGAAAAGCAATCCGTTATTTATAAAGCGAGCGTCTGTTTTTAATCAGCTCGTTAAATTTGTGGAACAACGAAATTGCAGGATGATCTTGCCAAAGTCGAAGCAAGGCGAGGAGTGTCCCAGTTTCTTCAATCGTGCGGTCTTCGCACACACGCAGGAAAACAATGCGGTCGAGAATCCGCTGGACACATTCGTTCAATGGATATTGGAACACGTGCCGAAAATCCGTATCGTTTTATCTGAAATATTGCATCGAGATTAGTGGATAAATCGACATAAGGTTTTTTGGCTTCAACAAAAAATTTTGTTTGCCCTTGAATGCGGAAACAATAATCGGGTTTCTTGGTCGCAAGTTTATGGTCGGCTTTGAACTCATCCCATCCAAATGCTTCAAAGAAAGGGTCGATTAAAAGCTGTCGGGTTTGCGCCTCGTTAAATGAGGAAGTTTTAATCTGGTGAATATTTTTTGCTTTGTATAGCTGCTTCTAACTTTTTAGCTTTTTGAAGTACGGTTTTCCTTAGTTTGTTTCTATATGTAGCAATTTTTTTTCTGAGTATCGGATATTTAATCGCTAAAACTTCGACTGCTAAAAGAGCGGCATTCTTCGAGTTATTTATTGCAACTGTAGCAACGGGTATTCCTGTCGGCATCTGAGCGATCGAGAGAAGTGAGTCGAGACCTTTCAACCAATTTGTACAAATGGGAACACCGATTACTGGAAGTGCTGAGATTGAAGCTGTCATTCCGGGAAGATGTGCCGAACCTCCGGCACCAGCAATTATCACTTGAATACCACGTTTCTCAGCAGTTTTGGCATACTTGTATAAACGCTCGGGTGTGCGGTGTGCCGAAACGATCGTAATCTCGTATTCAATTTTGAAACTCTCCAGCACATTTGCTGCTTCCTGCATAACGGATAAATCCGAATCGCTTCCCATGATAATTCCTACTAATATATTTTTCATTTTCTACTCTGCTGTTATTTTTAAAATTGATTTTATTTTTTCGGCTTGTTGGATTGCATCTTCTAAGTTCTTACTTAAAATATTTACGTGTCCCATCTTCCGGAAAGGTGCTGTAATTTCTTTTCCATAAAAATGAAACGACAATCCGGGGATGCTTAACGCTTCGTTTAATCCTTCGATAACCGGTGTACCTTTGTAATCTTCTCCGCCGAGTAAGTTTAGCATTACTGCCGGCGAGAGTAAATCGGTTGAACCGAGAGGTAAACCGGTGATTGCCCTAATGTGTTGTTCGAATTGGCACGTTGTGCACGCTTCAATTGTGTAATGACCGGAGTTGTGGGGACGCGGTGCAATTTCGTTCACGTAAATATTTTCGCCCGCTAGGAACATCTCGATTCCAAATATCCCGACACCATCGAGCGCCTCGACCGACTTCACTGCAATTTGTGTTGCTTTTTTGGCGAGATGTTTTTCAATTCGTGCGGGTGCAAATATAAGGTCGCATATATTTGCACGATTATCGAAAACCATTTCAACAATCGGATAAGTTTTTATTTTTCCCGATGTGCTGCGAGCTACCATAATTGCTAACTCTTTATCGAAATTTATCAACTCCTCAACCATCGATTCAGTCTGAATTGCGTTTTGCAGGTCGGATTTACTTTTAAGAACTACTACACCTCTGCCGTCGTATCCGCCTTTGCGGGCTTTCTGAACGACGGGGAATTTCATCTGTAAAAGTGTTTCTGAAGATTCGACTTTTTGAAATTTCGGAACGGGGATTCCATTTTTAGATAAAATTTCCTTCTGATGTAATTTGTCTTGTATTATTTCTAACAAATATGGGGAAGGGAAAATTTTATGTCCGGAATCGGAAAGTTTTTTTAGTATTTCTGTATCTATATGTTCGATGTCGAAGGTGCTTACTTCGCTGTGTGTAACGAGTTCGGTTATTTTTTGCTTATCGTAGAAACCCCCGATGATTATCTCATCAGCAAGTGCGGCTGCAGGACATTTTGGCGAGGGGTCTAAAACGGAGATATGAAAGCCCATCTTCTTGGCTTTTTGGGACATCATTTTACCGAGTTGCCCGCCGCCAATAATTCCGATTTTCATTAAAGGATATTTATACTGTATCATTAATCTAAATATAATACTCTAAATGGAATTTTGAAATTTATATTTCATCAATCTCTACGAGACCGTAGGTCGTCAGAGTCGTTGACCAAACATCCATTCATCCCAAAATCCATCCGTCAGCCGACGGACTACTACTTTAATTTTCTCCAAACTCTTCTCTCTTTGCTCTTAATTTTTCACCCATGCATAATCTTAAAATCAAACAAGTCATTCACTCCAAAAGGGTTAACGGAATATAACGGGTCTCCGTATTTAACACCAATCATTTGTCCGTAAAATTTTGCGCGAGTATCGATAAACTCCCAAAATGATTTTTTACTCAAAAGCGTTTCAGGGTCTTTTGATTGCGGATTGTAAAATTGCGATTTATAAGCACGAACTGCATTTTGCCGTATGTTGTAAACATCTGTTATATCTACAATGAATGACGGTATGAATTCATACCTCATCATGTAATTAAAATAATAATGCGGTCTCCAAGGGAGTTGCTTTTTGCCGTCGATTTCAGTCTTGATGTTTGCCAATCCTGAATAAAACCATGCTTGATGAGATAGCTGATTAGCGTGGACGTGATCAGGATGTCGGTCATGCCAATGAGGAAATAGAAGTATTTTTGGTCTGTACTTTCTTAAAATTCGTATTAGTTTGATTTTATTCTCTTGATTTATTTCGATATTCCCGTCAAGTAAATGAAGATTTTCTCGCGTATGTATGCCCAAAATTTTGGAAGCAAGTTTTGCTTCTTTCGCTCGAATAGATTTCGATCCGCGAGTACCTAATTCACCTTCTGTTAGATCAAGTATGCCAACTCTATATTTGAGCTGAACTAACTTTGCTATAGTGCCCGCACAGCCAAGCTCAACATCGTCAGGGTGTGCGCCGATTCCTAATACATCTAATTGCATTATGTCTCCATTAAATTTGTGTTAATATACTAAATTAAATAAAAATTAAAAAGGAAAAATTAAAAAGAGAAGTTGTTTATAAGTCGGTGTTTCGATATATTTGTTTAGAGATTAGAAAGAAAATAGTTGCCGAACGGAAAAATATTATCGGTTTCAGAAATAACACGTCAAATCAAAAGTGTCTTAGAAACCAATTTCAACGACATCATCGTACAGGGTGAGATTTCAAATTTTAAACGGCATTCATCCGGGCATCTGTATTTTACTTTAAAGGATGAGAATGCTTCTTTAAGCGCAGTTATGTGGCGCGGCAGAGCGGCCCATCTTTTTTTCACTCCGCAAGACGGTATGAAAGTTTTGGCTTGCGGCTCTATATCTGTTTACGAAGTTCGTGGTTCCTATCAGATTGACGTTATCAGTTTACAGCCGCTCGGAATCGGAGAATTGCAAGTCGCTTTCGAAAAACTTAAACAAAAACTTGCAGCCGAAGGGCTTTTCAACGAATCACATAAGAAACCTTTACCAGAATATCCGGAACGAATTGGGATTGTAACTTCACCAACAGGCGCGGCTATTCAGGATATGCTTAATATTATATCAAGGCGATTTCCAGGGGTCGAGATATTTTTATATCCCGTAAAAGTTCAGGGCGTAGGTGCTGCGGAAGAAATAGCTAATGCGATTTGCGACTTTAATGAATACAAAAAATTCGATTCTCGAAAATTCGGTGTGGATGTGTTGATAGTCGGTAGGGGAGGCGGTTCAATAGAAGATTTGTGGGCATTCAACGAAGAGATAGTTGCACGTGCGATTTATGCTTCCGTAATTCCAATAGTAAATGCAGTCGGACACGAGATAGATTTTACGATAGCAGATTTCGTTGCCGATTTTCGTGCGCCAACACCATCGGCAGCCGCAGAACTTGTTGTGCCGAATCGCTTCGAATTAATTGAAAATATTAGGAATTTTCACTATACTATAAAAAGAAATTTGGAAGAAAGAGTTGTTGACGGAAGAGAGCTGATTGATAATATACTTTCAAGTTACGCATTCAACTCGCCGAAAGGTAGAATGCGGCAATACTCGCAGCGTCTCGACGAATTTGATAGATTAATAAGGATAAAGATCGCACATAAATTGTTGTTAGTGAAACAAAATTTAAAACAGGTAACCCATCGCATCGAATCATTAGACTCAGGATTAATGCTGAAACGTGGTTATGCTATTGTTTACAAAGATTCCCGGCTCATCGATTCTGCTTTGAATATAAAGCACGGTGATGATATTGGAATAAAATTTAAAGACGGCACAGTCGATGCGACTGTGAAGGAATGATTATGGTAAAAAAAAGTGTTGAAAAAAAAGAATCGGTTCAAACGTTTGAGCAATCTTTCAAGAGGTTGGAAAAAATTGTTGACATTCTTGAGAGAGGAGAAGTCTCGCTCGAAGAATCCATTAAAATGTATGAAGAAGGGATTGAGCTTTCTAAAGTTTGTTTAGACAAGCTGACAGAAGCTGAATTGAAAATTAAAAAGCTCAGTAAGGATGTAAACGGAAAGCTTGCATTGACTGAAGAAGATGAAGAATAAATGACAATCGGACAATATCAGATTTTAAGTAAGATAGATTCACCTGCCGACTTAAAAGAGTTAAACATAAACGAACTAAAACAATTATCGGAAGAGATAAGAGAATTTTTAGTAGATGCCATCTCGAAAACCGGTGGGCATTTAAGCGCCAGCCTCGGAACGGTCGAACTAACACTCGCGCTCCATTATGTATTTGACACTCCCACTGATAAACTTGTATGGGATATTGGGCATCAGGCATACGTTCATAAAATTATAACAGGAAGACGCGATGCTTTTAACACACTCAGACAACTCGGCGGAATAAGTGGCTTTTTAAGACGTTCAGAAAGCGAGTACGACACATTTGGTGCCGGACACGCAAGCACTTCGATCTCTGCTGCAATTGGTATAGCTACGGCAAGAGACCTTGCTGATGAAAAATATAGAGTTGTCGCAATAGTCGGCGATGGTTCGATGACTGGAGGTATGGCTTTTGAAGCGATGAATAACACAGGCCTATTGAAAAAAAATATGATTGTTGTTTTAAACGACAATGCAATGTCAATCTCGCCGAACGTTTCTGCAATCTCAAATTATTTTACAGAATTGATCGCAAGACCGGAATATAACAAATTAAAAGCGAGCGTGTGGAACTTAACAGGTAAGATGGATGCTTTTGGTGATCGATTAAGAAAATTAGCAGTTCGTGTTGAGGAAGGTATTAAAGTTGTTTTTACACCAGGAATGCTGTTTGAAGCTTTTGGATTCCGTTACTTCGGTCCGCTTAACGGACACAACATACAGAAGCTCGTGAAGATAATGAACGAGATAAAAGATTTACCGGGTCCGATTCTGCTGCACATTGTAACACAAAAAGGTAGGGGGTACAAGCCTGCCGAAGAAAATTCTCAGAAGCTGCACGGAGTGTCAGCGTTCGATAAAACCACAGGCATTTCTCCAAAGAAAGAGAATCTGCCCCCAACTTACACAGAAGTTGCCGGCAAAACGATAGTTGAACTTGCTAAACAAAATTCAAAACTAGTCGGCATTACAGCCGCTATGGCTGATGGGACGGGCTTGGATTTTCTCCAAAAAGAATTACCCGAAAGATTCTTCGACGTAGGAATTGCAGAACAACACGCAGTAACTTTTGGTGCCGGACTTGCAACACAAGGCTTTATTCCTTTTGTTGCAATCTATTCAACGTTTTTGCAACGCGCGTTCGACCAAGTGGTACACGACGTCGCTTTGCAGAATCTGCATGTTATATTCGCAATCGACCGGGGCGGTATAGTGGGTGCGGATGGACCAACGCATCACGGGATCTTTGATTTAGCGTACTTAAGAATAATTCCCGGTCTTGTTGTGATGGTTCCTAAAGATGAAAAAGAATTGCGCGATATGTTTTATACAGCAACAAAATATACAAAGGGACCGATAGCGATTCGTTATCCGCGCGGTATAGGACTCGGAGTTGAAATGCCGGAAAAAATGTATGAAATTCCGATAGGAAAAGCAGAAATTTTAACAACAGGCAAAGATGTAGCAATCTTAACAGTTGGCAGTATGGTGACCCACTCATTACAGGCAGCAGAGATTCTGTCGGAACAAGGTATTGATTGCGAGATAGTTAATATGCGTTTTGTAAAACCGCTTGACGAACAATTATTATTCAATCTCTTTAAACGATTCAACAGGATTATAACAGTCGAAGAAGGATGTATAAAAGGCGGCTTTGGTTCGGCAGTATTAGAGTTTATTTCTCAAAATAATATTAACAATCTTTCAGTAATGAACCTCGGTATCGACGACAGTTTCGTTACTCAGGGATCACCTCAACAACTTTATGAGTTATTAAAACTCGACCCAAAAGGGATTGCAGAAAGCGTTCTTAATTTTATTAAAAGAAAAAGTGAATAAATCAACATTCTAAAATATTCTTATGGATAAATTAAAGATTGGCGTTGTCGGATTAGGATGGGTTGCTCAAGTGTACCATCTTCCAGTACTCAAAAAGATGAGTGACTTAGAGATTGTAGCGATTTGCGATCATGACAAAGGAAAGGCGAAATCCGTCGGTGAAAAATTCGGGGTCTCGAAAATATATACGGATTATGAAGAGATGCTGATAAGCACCGAATTAAATGCTGTGGATATTTGTACGCCTACAGATTTGCATAAAAGTATGTCTATTGCTGCGCTTCAAGCTGGCTTAGATGTATTCGTTGAAAGACCTATCGCGCGTTCATACCAAGAAGCTTGCGATATATCCGAAGCAGTTACTAAAAACAAGCGCAAATTTATGGTTGGTATGAACAACCGTTTTAGACCAGATATGATGTTACTGAAAAGTATAATCGAGAACGGAGAAATCGGAAATATTTTCTACGCAAAAGCAGGATGGATTAAAAAGCTGTCGAGCAATAATCCTTGGATTACGCAAAAGGAAAAATCCGGAGGTGGTGTGTTCTTGGATTTAGGACTTACCGTATTAGATACATTGTTATGGTCGTTCAATTTCCCACCTGTTAAACGCGTTAGCGCTGTAACTTATCACCACACAACGAAAAGTGTTGAAGATTCTGGTATAGCTTTTTTCGAAACTCTAAACGGAGCGACTATGACGCTTGAAGCAAGTTGGTCTTTTCATGCAGCGGCAGATAGTTTCTATTGTGATATTTTCGGATCCAAGGGCAGCGTGCAATTAAGTCCGTTGCGGATTAATAAATTTATGGGAGAGAATTTTGTGAGTGTTACTCCTACAAAGATGGACACTCAGCAAAACCTGATGAAAAGAAGTTACGAGAACGAACTAAGACACTTCATAAATGCTGCAAGAGGATTGCATCTCGTTACTTCTACCGCGCAAGAAGCAGTTCAACGAATGAAAGTAGTCGAAGCTGTTTACAAATCGGCAAAAATCCAAAAAGAAGTTTTGCTAAAATAAAATCAGCTCTACTAAGATGGGAAAAACTATAGCATTACTGACTGACTTCGGTTTGCGCGACGGTAACGTTGCTGCAATGAAAGGTGTAATATACTCTATCGATCCTGAGATAAGAATAGTTGACCCCGGTGTGGGGAGTAAACGAGATATTTTATGTGTCGAAACAGATGACTACTACTTTTTAGCGCCAGATAACGGTTTGCTGAAATTTATTTTGGGGAATGAAAAAATCAATACGTAACGGTGATGCCGCCCCCAAATTGAAAGTAAAAGTTGGCTCACCTGTAAAACTTGTGAGTTATGAAAAAAAATAACTATGAACATATTGAATATATGCAAGAGTGTTTGTCGCTTGCGCAAAAAGGACTCGGCAGCGTAAGCCCAAACCCGATGGTCGGCGCAGTCGTAGTAAAGAACAGAAAAATTGTCGGTAGGGGATATCACAAAAAATTCGGGAAGGCGCACGCTGAAGTGAATGCGCTTGAACAGGCAGGCGATGAAGCCAAGGGATCTACTTTGTATGTAAATTTAGAACCGTGCAGCTTCTATGGAAAAACTCCACCTTGCACTGATTTGATAATTTCCAAAGGGGTTAAAAGAGTTGTCGTTGCGATGCGTGACCCCAACCTGCAAGTTAACGGCAAAGGAATTTCGAAACTTAAAAAAGTGAAAATCGATGTGGTTGAAAATGTACTTTCTAAGGAAGCTGCGCAGTTGAACGAATCGTTTGTCAAATACATAACTAAGAAGTTGCCTTTTGTTACCGTCAAAATCGCCCAAACGTTGGATGGAAAAATCTCAGATTACCGCGGCGATTCCAAATGGATTACTAATCTCGAATCGCGAAAGGAAACTCATCGATTGCGCGCTATGCACGATGCAATTCTCGTCGGCGCCAATACGATAAAAGCCGATAATCCTGAGCTTACAGTTCTCCTGGTAAAAGGTAAAAGTCCCATCCGAATTGTTATCGATGGTAAACTTTCGTCTCCAAACAACTCAAAAATATTTTTGACCGCAAAAACCGTTCGGACAATCGTTTTTGTAGCGGAATCAAGCTTTAAACGAAGTTGTAAAAAAGTTGAATCATTACAGGAATTAGGCGTCGAAATTTATCCCATCAAAACACAAAACAATCATATTCCGTTACTTCAGATCTTGAAATTGATCGCTAAACTTAATATCGCATCTGTTTTAATCGAAGGCGGTGCAAATATCTTCTCACAATTTATTCAGAATAAACTTGCCGATAAAGTTGTTATATTTATTGCGCCGAAGATATTCGGAAACGGAAAAGATGTTGTCGTAATAAAAAATAATAGATCGCTTAAGAGCGCAATCTCTCTTACGAATGTATCTTACCGTAAGCTCGGTGGTGATATGATGATAGAAGGATATCTAAAATAATAAAATCAAAAAAATGTTTACAGGAATTATTACAGAAATAGGCAAAGTTGAATCAATTCAACGCAAAGGTAAAGGCGTCGTCCTGCAAATCAACGCCCCGGCGAGTTTAAAAGAACTTAAGATTGACGATAGCGTTTCGATAAACGGAGCTTGCCAAACCGTTGTTGCTAAATCTAAGAACTCATTCGAAGTTGTTGCAGTCGAAGAAACATTGAAGAAGACCACACTCGGAAATCTTAAATCCGGCGAACAGGTGAATCTTGAATTAGCGATGAGACTGAGTGATCGACTGGGTGGGCACTTGGTATTAGGACACATCGATTGTGTAGGTAAGATAAAAACAATCGAACAAAGAACCGTTAGCTTGCTGCTCACGGTTGTATTCCCGAAAGAGTTTATGAAGTATGTAATTCCTGTTGGCTCTGTTGCGATCGATGGCGTGAGTTTGACCGTTGCGGATGTTGGGGAAAATAGTTTAAACGTTTCAATCATTCCACACACGATGGAGAATACAATATTCCGGAATAAGAAAATAAACGATATAGTAAATATAGAGTTCGATGTGCTGGGAAAATATGTTGAGACCACCCTAACTAAAACTCAAAAAGAAGACGGTAAAGAAAAACTGACGGTTAAGGAATTAAGATCGTTAGGTTATTAAAAATGGCAAGAAGAATTCACTACTTTGTTCGCGACGACGGAGTAAATATAATCTCTGATAAAGAGTGGGAAAAAATTCAAAAATTACAAAGGTGGTATAACTCGGAGTTTATATGGAGTGCCGGAAGGTTGGCTCTGAAAATGTATTCGATTTTCCCGAATTGGGAAAATAAAAACGTTGACAAAAAATTATTCTGGGAAATAATTTCCAAGCGGCGAAATGAATTGTCGAAGTTAGAACTTTCCGAGAACAGGATCATCGAACAGTTGCAAGAAGAAGGTTTGATCATAGCAAAACGGGGAGGGTATCGAGATAATTGCATAGCAAGCGGATTTACAAAAGTTGCCGGAAATGAATTTAATGCATACCTTGTGTGTGAGTTTCTACTCAAGGTTTCTACGATTGCTCAAAAATGTTGCATCGAAGTTCATGATGAGGGAAAATTCATCAAATGTCAAACTGTATCGTTTAAGAATGGAGACGTAACGAGTGACCAAAGAAAAATATTTTCAACAGTCAATCCTGAAAAGTATAATAATTTTCCGAGTTACCATACTTATGTACTTAATTATGCGGGATTAGATATTGACGATAAAAATAAAATTTTGCACGATTGGAAATGGCTTGGGTTCGACGATAACTACGATTTCAACGGAGATGATTCATCGGGTTATGATTTGAACAAAAAAATCAGGGGTTTCTCTTGATATTAGATTAAAATTTTGTTATCTTTTTTGAGTGTAAATTAGTAATGGAGATAAAATGTTTTGGTTTTTAATTGGAATTGAAATAATAATAGCAATTTTAATCATTATTGCTGTACTAATGCAATCGAGTAAAGGTGGCGGTTTAGCCGGCACATTCGGAGGCGGTCAGATGGGAACCATGTTCGGCGTACGCCGCACAGCCGACTTTTTGAGTAAATTTACAAGTATTTTAGCTGCTATATTCATTACATTAAGTTTGGTTATCAACATATTCTTTTTACCGAATCGATCAACTCCAACTGAGAGTGTGATACAGCGAGGGACGAGCACAGTTCCACCCCCGATTCCTCCGCAGCAGCATCAAACACCAACCCCGACTCAGCCAGGTAACTGATCTAAATTTTAGCGCCCATGGCTCAATTGGTAGAGCAGCTGACTCTTAATCAGCGGGTTCCAGGTTCGAGTCCTGGTGGGCGCACGAACATTTTTAATTCTTTTCCTAAAATTTGAAACCCAATTTTGTCTTGAGTCCAATAATAAGATGATAGATTGAATAGCCAGAAAATTTGGTATTCTGAATTCCACCAATTAAAGCAATATTATCTGAAACGTTATAATCAACCCGTAAATTTACAAGATATTTCTGAACCTCTTGTTGATTGAACAATACCAACAGGTCGTTATCAAAATAATATATCCTTTCACCTATTGTCCCTCCAACTTTAATTATAAATTTTGAAGTTGGAGCGAAATTAACCTTGCCTGCAATTGAATAATATTGTTGATTTGCTGAAGTAAAAGTAAAGTTTGGTCTTAATGAGACATAAATCCGAGGGGAAACTATCCAGTCCAATCTCAGTGTAACTTGATTCCCAATTGTTTTTTGCTCATCATTAATTTTATGAAATGTATAAGCTGTGCCTAAATAGAAACGTTTTATGAAATAAAAGATTTCGGCTGAAAGTAAATTCGACGAATAATTATTTTCCAAAATATCCGAATCAATATGTGAATAATATAATTTGAAAAAATATGGGAACCGGTTGAGATATCCACCCGCTAGATAATTTTTCTGGGCTAATTTAAAATCAGGATATTTTAACGTTATATATTCGTAGGATCCGGTTATATAAAATCTATCCGTAATCTTTATGGAATTATAAAATGAAAATGCTGTTAACTTTCTGTCATCGGAATAATTCCCTTTTACAAAGTAGGCAGATGGATAAATTGTTAATGCATCTGCTTTAATATTGGCTTTGAAAATGATTATATTGTTTTGCCGATATATAATCCCCCAAATTTAAAAATATCTGACCGAGCCGCAAGTTAGCGGTATAATTGTGGTAATCTAACTTTATAATTTCTTTGTAGGTGCTTTTAACAGCATTCCATTCGTTCATTGCCGATAGGGGTAGAGTTAAACCTAAAAGCGCCTCGACACTTTTCCTATTGGTTATAGTTATGGCTTTATTATAATAGTCTTTAGATTCATTGAATTTTCCTATATTATAATAAAGCCAACCCAACCTTAAGTTTACGAGATAATCATTCTGATTATCCTTATAAATTCCCAATAATTTGTTGATTGCCTTTTGGTAATCGCCGGAAGTCTCCAGTTGAATTGATTCATTGAAAATTGTGATTTTTGGATCTGATTTTTGAGTTAAAACATCACTAGTGAAAATAGCTAATATGAGAGCTATGACGATTATGCTAAGTAATACATACTTATTCATTTTGATTTTTCTTCTCTAATATATTGGTTGCTTTAAAATATACTTTATTTCCTTTATAAAATTGAAACGTTTTAATATTGCTTGAACTATCAACAAAAATCTCACCGTTAAAAACATTTTTGTAAAACGAGAATAAACCTTTGCCTTCGACATTTATTTTACTGATAATCTGATATTCCTTTTCATCTGATTCATCATAATTAAAGGAAATATTTGCTTGAAGTGGATTCCCGAATAAAATGAAAAATTCCGATAAGTAACGTATAAAGTTGTTCAGGAGAGCAGATATTACAAGATAGTCTTTCCAGAATAAATTTTTATGATAGCAAAGCGGAACTTGTTGTGATACAAGATAAAAATAGTACAAGCCAGAGTTTTTATTACCGACAAAATTAATCAAATAAAATATTTTATCAGTTTTATCAAAATAAACTGTCGATCCGCGATTTGATTCAATATACTGATAATTATTAGTATCAACTTTGACTTCCCACTCTTCAACAAAGGAACTACTTCCAAGCTTACATTCAAACTTATAAATGTCCCCCAATTTAAAGTCGAATGCCTTACTAATGATTTTATGGATTTCAAAATTTGAATGGAACTGTTTTCTTCTGGATAGTCAAATATTTTTAAGATATATTGTTCGTCTTTCTTTTCTACAAAATGTTCAAACGGGTATTTTAAAGTTTTCGCACCCAATTTATCATTAATTTGAAATTGAAGATGCAGATGAGGATAGGGAGAGCGTCCGCTGTTCCCGCATAATGCAACAATGTCACCTTTCTTAACTTTATCTCCTTTTTTAACTTTTATTGAATCCGGCTCTATATGAGATAAAGAAGAGTAAAGATTCGGGCCATGTCCGATGATTATCGTGTTGCCCCAGTTTTTTTCTATATTTACTTCGCCAATTGGATTATTATGTATACCATCGATAACTTTAACAACTTCTCCGTCTAATGGAGAGGCAAGGGGGAGTTTATAACAATAATAATCGCTTAAAGTGTTACCTTTGTCTGAAAATTGAGAGTTCGTACTATCCAACACTACAAAATCGTATGCATATTGCCAATCACCCTTATGAGTTAATTTGCCGTTATGTCCTTGAATCACATTCCATTCTCCAAAAAAGGGGAGTTGAGGGGCAAGAGATTTAAATTTATCAAATCTAAATTTTCGGTTATTATGATAGTAATAATTTTCTTCAGGTGTACCCGGTTGAAAAAACAAGAACAGGAAGCAAAAATCCAGAGAGCAATTTAATAAAGAATACTGTAAATATTACCACGATTAGAGTCGCAAGAGAAACCAAAAAGATACTTTTTCGAGAAGAAATAATTAAACTTCCACCGAGGGCAAAAGCAGTTAATATCGAATTAAAACTTGTTAAAATTAAAACAGTTTCGTTTTGCTCGAACAAGACCAAATGTAAAAATAGATAATTGAATAAAAATGCTATTATGCTGAGTAAAAATAAGATTCTAGAAAAGAAAAATATTGCAATAGCTAATATTAAACCGGAAATTACGCTTGATTGAAAAAGAATTAAAGAGATAGATTTTAGATATGTAATTGCCAAAGGGTGAAGGGATGATAAATACTCAAACCCGACAAATTCAAAATATTTATAATCAATAAAATCGTAATTACCTAAAAATATAAAAAATATATAAAGCGAAAAAACAAAAGGTAGGCTTAATCCGGGTAAATTGAACGCTGATGCTAAATAATGTTCAAGCGCCGCTGAGATAAAAAAGGTGATGATAATAAAAATTGGAATCACCAGAAGTAAAAAAGGACTAAGCTCAAAATAAAAAGATGCAGCTGCACCGAATAAAATACCGTTGAAGCCATAAAAGCCGCTTCGAGTTTTATTTTTATCAAATTTTAATATGAATGCCAGAAAATTAGAAATAACAACGCCAAGCAATGCCATTAAACCTAATTTTGGAATCACAAATGTTGCGACCGATGCGATAACACCAAACCATTTTCGGTTAGAAAAAAAGATTTGGCTATAGCTAAAAAATATTGAATCGAGAAATAATGTCATTCGTTACTTTAGTTTGAGTTGTTTAGGGATTAATTCTTGATTCAAGATATAGTCAATGGATTCTTTTTTTCTGATTAATTCAACGCTTTTATCTTCCATTATCATCACGACATTGGGTCTCATCGTAATAAATTGCATCCATTGCGTCAAGTTGTATGCCCCCGCATAATGAACGACAAGTTTATCTCCCTTTTTTAGGGATGGAAGTATGATGCTTTCTCTTATGCAATCGATATTCATACAAAGTGGTCCGTATAATGTCGTATCTTCTGAGTGAATAGAGCTATCTTGAGCTATAGATATTTTGTGATTATACCAGAAGCTTGTGAACATTATATTAACACCTGCATCTATAATTACAGCACGTCTGCCGCTTGTCAGACGTTTATTAGCGACAACCGAAGTTATTAAGTACCCGGCATCGTCTATGAGCGCTCTACCGGTTTCTAAAATCAGCGTAGGAAGTTCTGCTTGGCTGAATGACAATTCAAATAAACCCGATGTGATGGCTTCGGCATATTGCTCAAGCGATGGAACTACCTGTTCAGCAGGCAGATACTGTCCGATAAGTGTATTGTTAGATGTAAAGCCGCCGCCAAGGTCTATATAATCTATATTTTTCCCGAATTCTGATTTAATACTTTTTGCCAGTTTTCCAAGATTAATAGCGGCCAATCTGTATGCTTCGGAACTCATAATATAAGTACCAATGTGTGTATGAAGGCCGATCAGTTCTAAATTTTTATTTACGACAATTCTTTTAATCGCTTGCCATGCTTCTCCGTTTTCATAATTAAATCCGAACCTATCCCATTTGGGGTAAATTCCAACATCCATGTTTATACGAATTGCTACCTGTGCCTTTAGTTTGTTTTTATCTGTCAGTTCGATGATTTGATAAAGTTCATCAAAATGGTCGATATGGATTTTTGCTTTATCTTTTATTGCTTTTATTAAAGCAGTTTCACTTTTATCCGGACCATTATATATAATATTTTCGCCTATAACACCGAGATTTTTAGCTTTATCATATTCGAATTCCGAAACAACCTCTGCCCATGAACCTTCCTGATGAAAAACAGAACATACTGCGTTCAAATAATTTGTTTTATAAGACCAAGCAAACTGAACTTTTGGGTAACGGTTCTTAAATATACGGTATGCATTTTTTTGATTCTGCCTTATTCTCTTTTCGGATAATACAAATAGGGGAGAGTCGAACTCTTCTATTAATGAATTGATACTAACCCCATCGATATCCAACATCGGAGCTGAGATGGTCTGCGTCCCGAATTTATTCATCAATCCCGACTGAAGTTTCGTAATAATAGGTCTTTCGTATCTTTTTCTTGATGTCATAATTATAATTCTCCTGAAACAGCAATTTTTTCAAATATTTTAACGTCTGTGATTAAATCCCAGGCGCTTCTTACAAAAATTTTACCAATCTCATAATTTTCATAAGTGGCAACATCTTTTGACGTTGCTAATTCTATGAGGGAGTAGGGCATATTTTGTC
>JAGUXE010000321.1 GCA_020061995.1 Ignavibacteriales bacterium
GAAATGACCACTTCGCAAATCTATTCATTAATAGATCAATTGAAGACTTGTGGCACACAAAGGTTGGGTCTTACGGGAGGGGAAGCGACCCTTAGGGATGATATAGGGAAAATCATAACATATAGCAAAAAAAGGGGATTAATTACAACATTATGTTCTAATGGAAAAATTGTAGAGGGAAAAATATTAGAATTAAGAGCTTTGGATATACTACTTCTTAGTTTAGATGGTCCCAAAGAGATACATAATAAATTCAGAGGAGAAGGTTCTTATGAAAGCGTAATAAGAACGATAGAAATTGCAAAAAACCAAGGAATTAATATTTGGCTAACAACTTTATTAATGAAAGAGAATATTGGGCATATTGATTATATTGTTGATCTTGCCCATAGTTATAATATTCAATGTAGCTTTCAACCAGTGGTAGACTATTCGGGATCAGGAAAGAATATAAAAAATTTTTTTTTAACTAAAGATGAACTTCGAAGTGTTTTTAAAAAACTTATTGATTATAAAAGAGCTAATCGCTCAATAGCCATTTCCCAAAGTTATTTAAAATATATGTATAAATTTTGGCCCGAGATAAACGCTCAAAATTTATCGTGTTTTGCAGGTAAATTATTTTGCATCATTACACCGGGAGGATATGTTTTTCCATGTCAACCCTTAGAAATTAAAAATAAAACATACAATGTTTTAAATTCAGATTTTAAAAAAGCTTTTTATAGTCTACCAAATTTTATTTGTCAACACTGTTTTTGTGATTCTTTCATTGAGGCAAATCTTCTATTTAATGCTAATTTTTTTACAATGTGGAATATATTTAAAATTTTTATTTTACGATAAAGGCAGGATTTATTAAGCTATCAGACGAGTTGAAATTATTTTTTTTCTGCAGATAGGCAAAGTATAAATGAAAATAGCATTAATTCACCATCCTTTGGGACATAGAAGTTTTTCTGAAAATCTGAAAGTGGTTGATGAAGAATTCTGTTTAGCTCCACCGATACTTCTAGCCTATGTTGCTGCTATATTGGAGAAAGCCGGACATAAAGTAATTATCGTCGATGCAAATGCCTTAAAGCTTACTAAAGAAAAGACCTTGAATATTTTAAGAAAATTTTCTCCTGAGATTATAGGTTTTCGAGCAGATAGTTATTGGTTTCATAGAGTAGTAGAGTGGGCGAATTATTTTAAATCAGTTATTAATGTGAGGGTCATTGTGGGAGGAATTAATATAGACTTATATCCTAAAGAATCACTTTCTTATTCCTGTTTTGATTATGGAATAGTAGGGGAGAGCATTGAAACATTACCAAAACTGTTATCAATTTTAGAAAAGGGAGAGAGTGTAGACAATATAGAAGGAATTGTGTATAGGGATAAGAATACTATAAGATTCAATTCGCCTTCTCAGAGGCTTATACCTTTTGATGATTATCCCTTTCCGGCAAGGCATCTATTACCCAATCACCTATATCATTCATTTACTTCCCAACGAAAAAATTATACTATTATGCTTACTACTACAGGATGTCCATATAAATGTACATTCTGTGCTATATCAAAACTTCCTTATAGAGAAAGGTCTCCAAAGAATGTTGTGGGTGAGATAGAAGAATGTTATAAACTTTACAGTATACGAGAGATAGAATTCTTCGATGCTACATTTTTCATAAATAAGAGACGATCCTTGGAAATATGTGAAGAAATATTAAACCGTGGCATTAAAATCGAATGGTCGTGTAGGTCAAGGGTTGATGTTGTGGATGAAGATATTTTAAAAAAATCTGCAGAGGCGGGGTGTAAAAGAATTTACTATGGTATAGAGTCTGTTTCTTCTGAAGTGCTTAGAAATATCCATAAAGATATTGATAAAAGACAAATAATCCATGCTATAGATTTAACCCATAAATATGGAATTGATGCATTAGGCTTCTTTATGGTGGGTAATTCGAATGACACGAAAGAAACTGTTTTAGCTACTATAGATTTTGCCAAAAGGCTAAAATTAGATTTTATTCAAGTATGCCGAGCTATTGCCAAGCCAAATTCCCGCTTAAATGACCTGCTAATTGAAAAATATGGTATTGATTATTGGAAAGAGTATATATTGGGAAAGAGAGATATGAAGCGTTTACCTACACTATGCTCAACTCTCTCTGAGGATGAATTAGAAAAGTATGCAAGAAAGTTTTACAAAGATTTTTATTTTAGACCTTCGTATATAGTTAGAAGAATCCGTAAACTAAAATCTATTAGTGAATTTGTTCGATATACAAAAACAGCCTTAAAGTGGTTATTTTGCAATTATACGGACTGAATGCCTCCCTATTTAGAATAGGATGAGAAAAATATTTTATATTATTTATAATTTTTTAAAAATAAAATTTTTGGGTTGCAAAATTCCCTTAGCTGTGCGCTGGGATATTACTTCACGTTGTCCATGGAGGTGTAAATATTGTCAGATATGGAAGTTAAGTATTGAGGAATTGGATACAGGAAGAATACTTAGAATTATTGATGAGATGCATAAATTTGGTGTAGTAAAGATTTCTTTTTCTGGTGGTGAGCCATTATTGAGAGAAGATATAGATAAAATAATTCAGCATACTAAACTTAAGAAGATTTCTCCAGAAATGAATTCTACAGGTTTTACGTTTTCCCAGAAAGCAGAAAGATTAAAAGGATTGGATTTACTTAAAATAAGTTTAGATGGTCCTGCCAATATCAATGATTTTATAAAAGGCAAAAAAGGGGCTTATCAATGTGCTATCGAAGCTGCTGAATCCGCATATAGATATTCCATAAGGTTTATTTTTACCACAACCCTTACAGGATATAATTTAGATTGTATAGAGTATATGTTAGATGTTGCAGCAAAATTTAATACCATGGTCGCCTTTCAACCTTTAAAAGATATAAGATACTTAAGGTATAGTAGTCTATATGAATATGAAAGTAATGAACAAGGATTATTTCCTGCTTCAAGAAAATGGAAAGAGATGATGGATAAACTTATAAGTTATAAGAAAAAAAAGGGTTATCTTATTCGTAATAGCTTATGTGAATTAAATCATATTTACAATTGGCCTAAATATAAAAAATTAGCTTGTTGGGGAGGAAGACTTTTTTGTATGATTAATTCTTTGGGAGAAGTATCACCTTGTGATCGATTATATTATAAGAGATGTCACTTCCCTAATTGCACTCAAGTAGGTTTTAGAAAAGCAATAGAAAAATTGCCATCCCTTCCACATTGCGATGGTTGTGGTTTTTGTGGTTCTTTAGAGTTAAACTATCTTATGAATTTTAATTGGGATGTGATCAAAAATATCATCACAAAGAATTTATGGATTACATAGAAGACGCAACTTTGACAGAAAAATAGGTTTTTAACCTACCCTCTCGACGAGAGAGGGTTATTTTTTGTCTAAAACATAGTGCAATATCTTCATAGAAATTGGC
>JAGUXE010000050.1 GCA_020061995.1 Ignavibacteriales bacterium
GTGGACAGTTTGTTTATAACTACTGTACCCCGTTCAAGAATTTAATTACGTAAAAACGAATTCCGGGCCTGTAATTTTTTTAGCCATTTTTTGGTCAACTTATTTTTTTGTCTTTTTTTGATTATTCTTTTTACAACTCTCTCAAATCTGTTCGTTTAATGACTTTTTGGTCGTCAAGATTTGCTGGTTATGTGCATATTATTTTAATGGAGGAAGCACAGTAAATATTATATATAATTCATCATCATAAGAACTGTGCCTGTGCCATTTCTTATTAGAAATAACTTTCACATTAATTCCGAACAGTTCACCTACATCTTCCTCTTTAAATTCAAATTCGATGCTTGTCATATTTTGAATTTCCTTCATTTCCCTTTTACTATACCATTCAATAGTATATTCTTCTTTTGAAAATGAAGCATCTATTTCAATCTCAGCACGAAATTTATCTCCGCACCTAAGTTTAGTATCCCTTAAAATTAAGCTAGAACCCGAAACGGACTCATTAAATCGCTCTCTAAAAAATACATTCCCAATTGAGTCGGAATATTTTATAATTAAAGGGGCATTAAATTCCATTTTCTTACTCTCATTTATATAGAATTCTTTTATAGAATCAATTATATCATTTGAATAACAAATTGCTTGTTCTGCTTGTCGCACACTAATATGATTCGCGTGGTATAATAAATTACGTACATGTATAATTTTTGTGAGGTACATTCTAATTTGTTCTAAATTCACAATTGTATCATATAGTAAAGCTTTTTAAAAATACTTTTTATAAAGGAACTCTTTACAAAGAATATCACTAAGATGCTCTAACAAAGTAGCATCAATCCATCTTGGAAATTTTTCAGGATTCTTTTCGATTCTAGAAGAAACTTTTTCCTTTATTTCCTTCTTAATAAGATGATTTTTATTTTCATCAAATTGATTCCAATATTCTTTACCATATTCTCTTAACAAAGTATCATCTACTAATCTTCTAAGCCAAAATTCTAAAGTCTCAATGTATTTTTTACAATATTCTCTAAGTTCAGTATTTGAAATCTTATATAAAGGCATATATCTCAACCTAATTTGATGCACATAACTATTACCTATCCTGCACTGAATTATTTGTTTAGGAATGATATCCTGCGTGCAGTTGCGGGATATGATTCCAATTGTTTTATTTTTCTTTCAAATTCACAATAATTTAAAATAGGGTCTGCTTGAAATCATTCCACCCGTTTTTCGGTCTAAAGCACTCTTTTCCCAACACTTCAAATATTTTCGAAATAGTATTAAAGAAATATCATTAAAATAATTAGAGGCAGCATCTGAACTGACCGTTTCTGAGGAAATACTATTGCTGGTAATAGTAAAAAAAATTGTGCGGAATGAAAAACTGAAGAAGAAACTCAATTAAACCCCTTCAATAAAAAGCTATAAAAAATATAATTCTTTCGCTGTTAGTATAAGAAATATTTCTTAAAAGTCAATGTTGGCTGCATCACATCAACACGACCCAACGAGCATCTAAAAAGTTTTCGGAGCTTACCCGTGCGCCTTTGTGAATTATTTCGGGCAAAGAAAAGTTAGAGATTCTTTTCTTGAATTAACCCCGAATTTATTTCGGCACAGAAATTATTCTTATCATCCACAGCGTTTAGCGGAGGAGGATTTTCTTTTTTACTTAAGAATATTTCCCGCTATTTATTTTATAAAAATAAATTTTACACGAAAGAGTGTTAGCTTGCACCATTTCTTCCGTTAAGTTTTAATGACAATTACTAATAGCCAAGAGCCTTTGCGAATTCTGCAAATGCAGAGCTTGCCGGTTGATCATCTAATGAGTTTGCGTGTGTAATTATTGTGATCTTTTTTGTTTTGTCATAAAATACCATACTATTCCATCCAGGAATACCACCGGAATGTCCAAACAAATCCTTAATCATTTCAACTCCAAATCCATAACCGGAATCTGTTGCTCCCATTAGGAACCTTTCGTTTTTTGAGTTTGCTGAAAGTAAATTTCCCTCGGCTATTTCTTTAGCCCAGATCTTTAAGTCGGCAAGATTAGAGATAAGAATACCTGCTGCATTCCCCCATGAGTTTCCATAATAAGTAACATCTTGATGTTTTGTACCTAATAAACTTGTGTAACCATGATGATAGGGGGTTGGTAAATAATTTGTTTCGGGCCAGAATGTATGCGTCAATCCTAACGGTTGGAAAATCTTTCCAGCAAAAACATCTTTTAATGCTTTACCAGTTACTTTTTTAATTACTAAGCCTAACAAAATAGTATTTGAGTTACAGTAATGAAATTGTGTACCGGGTGTAAATATCAACTGAGATGTTAAAAGGGGAACTATTAATTCTTCAGGAGTAAATTTAATTGTGCCCTGACTATTATAGTAAGCAGCACCTAAAACCGGGTCGCTAAGAACTTCAATTAATCCGCTTGTCATATTTCCAAGCATCCTTATTGTTATAGTGTCTCTTCCAGGAATAGCAAATTCCGGCAGATAAAAAGAGATGGTTTTGTCAAGATCAATTTTCCCTTCATCAACTAAAATAAGAACTGCTTCGGTTGTAAAAGTTTTAGTTACACTCGCCATTCTAAAGTAGTTAGTTTTATTCATCGGTTCACTGGTAGTTAAATTACCTACTCCACGTGTGATAAATAATTCACCTTCACCTTCTACGGCAATATAAGCAATCATACCGGGTGCTTGCTTTTCCATCATTACTTTATCTGCCGCCGCTTCAAGTTTAGCAATATTCCCCGTAGTTAATGTTTTTTTCTGCGGTTCAATTGGTGATGACTCTTCCTTACACGATTGGTTAATAAACGAGAGAAAAGAAATTATGAGAAAAGGAAGGATGAAATTTTTCTTGAGGTCCAGGATAGATACTAAGTTTAAAGCTGAAGTTTTCATAACTAACTCCTAACTAAATTTGACAATGATTATAAAATTAAAATCTGATTGAAACTGTTTTACTGACGGGGCGTGAAATGAAGTCTCCTGTGAAAGGGAGGTACTCAAACAAATGAGTTTTACTTTTGTATGAACAATTTTTAACAAAGAAAATACCAACACTGAATATTTTCCCTAAATGTTAATCCAAACATAGTTATTAACTTATCTAATCCAAAAGAAATATGAAATAGTTTGTAGGATAGATGTAAGTTGAATTATCGGGCTGCAAATAATTACTCCGTAACTCATCATCTGCATAAATTGGATTTAACTGAATTTAGTATTTATAATGTAGGGAACGGTCGAGACCGTTCTGAAGCACTTAGTTCTTTGGGCTGATGTCCGGTTTTTCGATTGTATAATAAACTCCGCCATTGCCAAAGGCATCACTATCCGAAAATGGGGGAGTCATTAATAAATAGACTTTGTATTTAGTGACTTGATAAATTGAAACTATCACACACAAACCAAAATTTCTACGCTGTAATATAGATATTTTGTTTAATGATGAATTAATTTAATAGTGTAAGGAAAGGTTACGACCGTTCCCTACATTGGTTAGAAAGGGTTTAGTTAAATAATTTACTTTTACTTCATCAACACCATTTTTTGAATTTGTCTGTATTGTCGATTGATCAGAGAATCGAGAACTAAAAATCGTAGGAGTGATTTTTCATTATATCAACTTCATCTTTTCTTCTTATAGTTATTTCTGATTTAATGGGCAATCTATCAAAAATTGCCACCATATAATATTTCCATAAAACGATGAAATAATTGATCGGGGTGATCACTTAAATAACAATTGTAGTAAATAATTACGGTAGCGCTTTTATCTCTACTGTGATACATCGAAGAAGTAAAACCAGCTAAAGCTCCGTTGTGTCCGTAAAAAGTACCTCTTTGCAAAATTCCTAATCCATAACCTAAAGTTGGAGTCATTTTGAAAAAGTCACTGTTAAATCTTCTAAATTGAAGTGAATCTTTTAATAATCCACCACCAACCAGAGTTTCAACATACTTTTGTAATTCCCTTGGAGTAGAATAAGCAGAGCCCGCTGCCCATCCCCACGATATATCCAACGTCTCGGTTGCATCCGCACCCGGATCATATTCACCATAATAGTATCCTCTTGAATGATTTGGCGGTAGAGAAAGTCCGGAAGTTAAAAAATCTGTATCCGTAAAATTGAGTGGGTTAATAATTCTTTTTCTAATCTCATTTTGTAAAGTGTTGCCTGTTACTTTTTCAATTATCATTCCTACTAATATCGTGTTAGTATTCGAGTAATGCCAATTTGTACCAGGCGAGAAATAGTATTCTTTCGAAAACCCAATCTCCACTAACTCGGTAGGGTTCCAAGCTCTTGTAGGATTATTCTCTACAGCAGTCCAAAATGATTCATCATCGGTATAATTGAAAATACCGCTCGTCATATTGCATAACATAATAAGATTTACAGAGTCTGCTTTAGGGTATTGTGGGAAAAACTTGGAAAGTTTATCATCTAATGAGACTTTACCTTCTTCGGCTAATTGAAGTAAGACAGTAATAACAAATGTTTTGGTATTACTTCCAACCCTAAAGATATGATTTGTGTTTATAGGAGTTTTGGTTATTAGGTTTCCTACACCCGAGCCATATAACCAATCAATTCCCTTCTTATGGTCCACCACAAGTGCAACTATCCCCGGCACATTTGTATTTGAAATAACTGAATCGGTAACTTCCTTCATTTTCGAAATTAGAATCTGGTTGGCTTCGCTAATCGGATTTACTAAATTATCTTCTTTACAAGAAAATAAAGAAAGCGAAACGACTACTAATAAGAGTAGATTTATACGAATATTTTTCATGAGCCCACCCAATAAGTTTTTTTATTGACAGATCTAATTAAATATTTAGTCTTAAGAAATTCAGAATCATGGGGATAACTGCTCATTTCAATAAATTACCTGATTCAATCTCAATAAAAATATTTGAAATCATCTCAAGATATATATCTTCGTTCATTTTCTCTTCAACGTAAAAAGCTTGAACAAAAATGAGAAACGCCTGGTACCAGGTTGTAACCCCTGCACTTCTTTTATATTTCCCTAATTGCTTAAAATCTTTATCGATAACTGAGATGTTTATGTAATAATCCCATGTGTATCCAACCGGAATAATGGAAAGAGTAGCAAAACTTATTAAAGATCCGATAAAATGTTTTGCAAATGATTTTTGCCGAAGTATTTCAATTTTTATTGTGTAATCGGATATACTTATTAAACTGTCACGTAATTTTCGCCGGTTGGGATTCTCAACATCAGTTGAAAGATTTGTGAATGACTCATACTGCTTTATGTTTGTGAGTTGTTTTAGCGATTCTTTGAAAATATCGTTGAAAGAATTTATTCCCGGATAACGGAGTAACTTGGGTATAGCATCCGCCCCGATTGATTGATCATAATGATATATATCGAAGAAAACATTAACACTGCTTTTTTGAGTTTCTGATGATTCCGTTTTATACAAATCGGTTACATCGGTTCGGAAGGAAGCACAACCCGAAAAAATAAATGCGAGAAGTGCAATAATTATCAAAAGAAGATTCCGCATGTTACAAGTTATCCTTATAATAAAAGCTAACTAATTCCAATCCAAATGTAATTAATTATCGATGTAAAATCTTCTCTTGTGTGTTAATATTGCATTGATAGAAACTGAACAACCTATTGTTCTACTTTATTTGTAAAAATTCTTTTCCCATCTGTGGGATTTTAACTTCTCCATTAGCTCCGGTGATAAGCCACCTTTAATAACACTTTCAATATTTAAGAGAAGATTTTTCTCCGAACGCATTCCGGGAATAATAGTAGTAACCGCATCAAAGCTGACTAAATAACGAAGTGCCGCTTCAGCGACTGAATTAGTTTCATCTTTTACATCCTCACTTATTGCAGAAACTCTTTTTTCAACTTCTGCTTTTCGCTCTTTACGGAAATAGTAATTTCTGAAATCACCATCAGGGAAAGTTGTTTGTGAGTTGATGTTTCCGGTTAAAGCGCCTTCATCAAAAGGAACGCGAACTATTATGGCGATATTATTTTCGGAACAGTAGGGAAGCAGTTCATCAGCCGGTGATTGATCAAAAATATTAAAGATAACCTGGAAAGAATCTATCAATCCGGTTTTAGCCGCTTCAATGCCATTCCACGGTTGATGATCATTAATTGAAATTCCAAAATATCTTACTTTACCCTCTTTCTTTAAACGATAAATCGCTTCTTTCCATTCATCACGCTCCGCCCATTTATCATTCCATACATGAAATTGTTGAACATCAACATAATCTCTTTTAAGATTACGTAAACTTTGTTCGGTTGTTTTAATAATATAATCTGTAGGAAAAGATTCTTCCATAGTTGATTCATCTTTTGCAGGCCACTCCATCTTTTTAGACGGAACTTTTGTTGCAATAAACATCTCCTTACCGGATTCTTTTTCTACTTCACCGACAAGCTGTTCGCTATGCCCGTCACCGTATACAAGAGCCGTATCAAAGAAATTTATTCCTTCATCTAATGCACGGCGGAGAGCTTTTTTAGATTCATTATCTTCGGCTCCTATCCACATACTTTTACCAATGCCCCAGCAGCCAAACCCGAGCAGTGAAACTTCATTTTCGCTTTTTGCGAATTTTTTGTAAATCATATATTCCTTTTCATTATAATTTTTTATTAATCAAACTTATACTATTTAATCTATCGATTTATGTCAACTAGTGAAATGTTTGAAAATCACGCCTGACCACTTCGTAATTCATTTCAGCTACCCCGCAAGTAAATTGCCGGGTAGTTGGCAATAGTTTCAATTTTATTGAATCTTTTGTATCCTTAAATAATGGAATACCCTGTCCAAGAATAATCGGATTAACAAATAGCCAGTAACCGTCAATTAAGTTCAGTTGAATAAGTGAATGTGTTGCTGTCGGACTGCCAAAAAGCAAGATTTCTTTTCCAGCCTGATTTTTTATTTCATTGAATCTATCTGGAAGGTTGTCGCTAATAATTGTTGTATTGGTGAGACCCGTGTCTTTCATTGTTTTTGATAAAACAATTTTGTGAACTTTGCTATACCACTTAGAATGTTCAATTTCGTGCTTGGTTGCTGTAGGTTTGTCTGCTGCGGTAGGCCAATAATTCTCCATCATCTGATAAGTTACCCGTCCGTATAATGATGTGTCACCTTCGCTTATCCGCTTACCGACATAATTAAAAAGCTCTTCATCAGCTTTAATCCAGCTCATTTCTCCGTTCGGTCCTGCTACAAAACCGTCAAGTGATATGTGCATAAAGGAAATTATTTTTCTCATATAGTCCTACTTTTTATTGTTGTTTATTATTTGTTCTTGATTGCGGGAGATTTCCTGTCAAGCTGCACAAAAGTTTGATTGGGTTACACCTCTTGAATAATATACTCTCCCGATAATTTATTTAACATCACATATTTGAACTCGTTAATTATTTGTTAAAACTATTATAAAGGATTTCAATGTTTTCTGTTGAAGGCTCTTCTTTCATATATTGTTTCCTTGTTACATCGTTTTGTAACCATCTGTAGATCCACGATATCCCCCATTTTATATAGTAATTATCAGGCTGCTGATATGCCGCATCGGTTAAGGCTTCTGAAAAACTTATAAACTGATACCCTTTTCCGCTAAGTTTATTAATGAGGGGAATTATGTAATCTGCATTTATTCTGTTGTCATGACACAAGTATATTTGATTGATATTATGCCCATAAATTTCATAACATATTTTTTCAAAAAAATTAAAATACTCAATAGTTTTTGAAACATATTCCAAACCGATTGCTTTTGCATTTATAGTATCATTTTTTTCTAAATAATATTCGTATACGAAGTTGTACATCCAATCGGAACTTTCTATTGTAAAAGGAGTAACAGAATAGTTTATACTTTTCAGATATTTAATAATCTCAACTTGTTGAGCCGAATCTTTACCTAAATCGTTATAAGGAAATCTAAAGTATTTTATTTTCTTGTTATAGGTTTCACTCATTTCACGAGAAAGTCCGACACCTGCATTTATGTCATTTACAAATGAATCCAACCCGACTTCTGAATATCTTGAATGAGCAAAAGTGTGATTCCCTATTGTAACATAATTCCTTTTGAACCATTCGTTGAGGAGCAGTTTGTTTTCTCTTTCTGAATTGGTTTTATAAATTAAACCTTCGTTAACGAAAGCAGCAATTGGTATATTTAATGAGTCAAGTTTTTGTAATAGACTCGACGAAACAATTCCATTTCCATTTGTTTTTGTATTGGGAACATCATCAATAGTGATTGATACTCTCATTTGAGAATATGATAACTGAAGATTGAATATAAAAAATATTGCCAGAATTGTTTTTTTCATATTAACTCAATTGTTTAAATGTTTGCAAAAGGTTGATAGTATTAGTGGTTCTATTCTTCGGTGGGAACCAAGTTGTCAAAGTTTGATTGAAAGTTCGAGCTGTCCGCCAAGACCGAGTTCAACAATTTTTTGAAGTGTCGAAATACGAACTTCTTTAATGTTGTTCTCAATCTTTGAAATGTAACCTTTGTTTGTGCCGCATTTTTCCGCTAGTTCTTCTTGTGTCAACCCTCTTTCAAGTCGAGCTTGTTGAATAAGAAACCCAAGTTTAAATGCTTCATAACCTTTCTCGAACTTGTCACGCTTGGTGGTCCCTTTCTTACCATATTGTTCTTCAACAAATTGGTCAAGTGTTTTTTTGTTATTTTTCTGTCTCATATTCTTTCTTAATTTTTAATGCTTTTTCAATTTCAGACTTAGGTGTTTTCTGTGTCTTTTTTTGAAAACCATTTGTTAATACAATAAATTTGCCTTCGTCAAAAAAGCAGAATATGCGAAAAATGTCGCTACCCTGCTTAATTCTAATCTCATAAAGTCCATCTGTTCCTTCAATATGTCGAAAATAGTCGGATGGAATTTGTGGTTGGGTTTCAATTATCCTAAAAGTCCATAAAATCTTGTCTCTAACTTTCCGCTTCTGTTTTTGGTAAAAGTCAGAGAAGTAGTTTTTATACAATATGACCGTTCTTAGTTTAATTCCACTCATACATTGCAAAGATAAACAAAGTTGTCCGAATGAGCAACTTTATTTTTTTTTGTCAAATTGTGCGGGTAAAAGACAAATAAATTCATTGCAATGGTTGATAGCTGTAGAGGTTCTATTCTTCATTGGTATTCTTAAAATATTACTCTGATCAAGCACTACAAATTTTGGATTTAGCACTTAACTGTCGTCGAAGCACGAGTTGCAAAACGGCTGTTATCGATTCGCTGCTGTTACCACCACCAGTCTGTTGGTTTTGTTTTGTTGAAAGTCATTTTGCAATGACCGCTAACGGTTGAGGCTATATGCAGAAAGGGATTGCGGGCTACTTTCCTTTCCACCGACACGAAATTTTATGCGGGGCAAAATGCTTGAATTACCTCTAAAACCCTTATTGCATATAACCTTTGTTGCCAGCATGTTATTTCTTTCTCCCTTTAATCACAACAAAACTACCTTTTCCGTCTCCTTTTATTGGATTTTCAGGAATATTTAAATTTATTTCTGTAAGTGTTCGTATAATATCAGTTATTTCAAAATGGTTATTTACAATCATTGAAGTCAATTCGCTGACTGAATAGAATTTGGCATGACTATAAAATTTGCTCACTTCTTTTTCCAGTTCAAGCGATTTTCCCAAGGAACTTTCTTTGTCGATAAAAGCAATTATTATATCGCCTTTGTCTTTAATAATCCTATGTGCTTCTTTTATTGCTTTTTCCGGATTATCAACAAAGCAAATCGAAGTTATGAAAGTAGCAAAGTCAAAACTATTATCAGGATATGGTAAATTTTCAGCGAACCCTTTTTTTACTTTCAAATTTCTTTGTGTAGCATAATTCAACATTTTCTCTGATGGGTCAATTCCAAATTTTATGTCCAACTTCTCTGCAAATATTCCGCTTCCAATGCCAATCTCGACCCCTTCTTTTCCAACCGGAATAACTTGTTTTAATGCAAGCAATTCTGATTGAAAGATTAGTTCATTTTCTTTAAACCAATTTTCGTATTCGTCTGTGAATATGTCAAATGGATTGTCTTTCATTTTTAGAAGGTTAAAACTTTGTCGCACTCAACAGTCCATTGAGCAAATTCTTTCATATTACTTAAATTCACTCCTTCAATAAAAGGAATTTTATCAATTCCACGTGCTTCTGAACATCCGCCACAACTTTTAACTTCTCCACCATTTCTAATCACAACTTTTAACATTCTTTCAATGTTGTAATAACCATTTGGTGTGTTTTGATTTGGCAAACCGCAAAAAACAGCGTCTGCGAGTAGGAAAATTTTTATTTCCACTTTCTCACTGTGTTCTTTTTGAAGTGTCATAGCCATTCTTAAAGCGTTGTATGCTTTTTCAGTCCCGTAGGGTGCGTCATTGATGATAATCAAAATTTTCTGCATTTTTATCCTCCTTTATTCAGTTAATAATCTATGTTTCGTTGTCTTGTTATAATTGCTGGTAACATTAGTATTTATGCAAAATTGCGTATATACTACTTTAAAAACAATATTTGCTTCTCTTTTGTTCATAACCTATCCTTTTAAGCTCTCATTCCAAAGAAGAATCTTAAAAACCTAATTCGCCTAATAATTTGATAAAGCCCAATGGTTAATATAAATGATACTAAAAGTACAAAAATAAACTTTTCAGCAATTGTATGATTGAGAGGAACTATATAAAACCCTGCAAAGATGATCAGAGTTTGGTGCAAGATATAAAAAGGTAAAATCCCCTGATTTAGGTCGTTCAAATAGCGATGATTAAAATTTAGAAATTTCTTTCCAAGGCCTATAAATGCAAATACCCAACTGATACTGTTCAGGTTTTTCAAAATGATTGAGAAAAAGTAATTCAATGTATATTCCGGGATTGAAATATTGTCAAGAAAAGTTTTATTGATTAAATAAAAACTCCAACAAGTTATGGCAATCAATAGAAATTTATAAGCTTTTTTTTCAATGTATAAAATGATTTTCTGATTGATTTGCAAAAGAAACCCAAAAAGAAAATAGAGTGAAAATGTTGCGAAATCTGCCCAGCTCAGATAGTGAGGAAATAGAGGTCGCAATAGAAACTCAAGTAAAACAAATGGTAGGATGATATTCCAAAAAGTATAAAATGACCGGAATAATTTATTGGATTGTTCACACACTTTATTTTGGTATCTAAGTATAAGTTTGAATAGCGGGAGAAATAAAATTGTTTGAACGAATAAAAAAACTAAATACCAGAGGTGATATCCTAAGTATCCGATCCATATCAGGTTCCACCCAAAATTTTCATTTATTAAATTATATGGCAATTGTGTAAAAAATAGAAGATAATTGCCTTCAAATCCTGATTGCTGAATAGCTTCAAAAAATTTTTGGGGTGGAATCAATATAAAAACACCAAAAATATAGGGGATGACCAGCCGCTTTATTCTTCCATTTAAAAAATTTTCCCTTTTGGATTTCATTGCGAAATAAGTACCTGCGCCTGATACCAGAAAAATAATATACATTCGCCAACTATGCATAAATTCAATGATATAGTTGATTGAAATGCTTGTATCAGCGTTTTTCAAATGCCAGGGATAAGTATCGAACAGGCGAAAGGAGTGAAAAACGAACAACAAACCGAAGGCTATTACTCTTAGCCAGTCAATATAATAGATGCGTTGATTAGTGCTCATACTCCTACTTGCTTGTTTGAGTTGCAAAATACTTTGAGATAGACGGGAGCATATATTCTTTCAGCCTGATGTGGAGTTTGTCTGTATGCCCACCATCAAACCATAGAGTTTTAGCCTTTATCTGGTTTTGCTCCAGTAAGTTAGAAACATACTTTGTCCCATCAGTTATCCAGCCATCATTAAGCCCACAATCCAGAACGATGCTTATTTTTTTTAGATTGGAATGGTGTTCTTTTATTTTTTCTTCCCATCCGCCAAAGCCATTAATCCAACATTTAAATTGTTTGTCATTCTTATTAGTTTCGGTAACAGATGTATCCGGTAAATAAAAAAATGGGGGAGTCTTTAATAGAGAATCCGGACAAAAAGCACTGCCATAAGCGAGCAAAAAACCTTTAAGGTATCCTTCATATTGCCCATATCTCAAATTAGCAGTAAGATATTTATATCGTTCAATCTCATTTAATTCGGGCTTATTAAAGTATTTGTTTATTGCTTGCTGTAATTCTGAAAGGTTCTGATATGAAGTTAAAAATTTGCTATTGAGAATACCATTAGCATCAAATAGACCGGGGCTTAATGAATATACCATACCAAATATTTCAGGATGTTTCATTCCTATATTTAAAGCCCCAAAACCCCCCATTGAATTTCCAGCAATAACCCGAGAATTGGGAGAGAGAATTGTTTTGTATTTCTTGTCTATGTACTGAACTACATCCTGGACAATATAGTCTTCCCAATTGCCATTGATTGATGAATTAACATAAAAGCTGCCGCCTAAAAAGGTATTGCCGTCAACTAATACTATAATCATTTCATTTATCAATTGATGTTCTATTAGAGAATCCGCTGCTTTTTGAAGTTCAAATCCACTGTACTCGCCAAATAGAAATTCGTTAATTGAGCTTGTAAAGCCGGGTAAATAATAAACAACAGGATAACTTTTATTTGAGCTGCCATAATTTGGGGGCAAATAAACAGCAACTTTTTGAAGAGAGTCTAAGCCCAACTTATTGTTATTCAGCGAAAATGCGTTAATAGATTCGATGGACAAGTGGCTTTGACCAAAGTTTATATCCGATGCTAATGCCATCAAAAAAAGTGATACGAGAAAAAAAAGTTTTCTCTTCATCCGATTTCCTTTTAAAGTTTCGGACAAAACTACAAGTTGGTGTTGGGACAAATGCCCGAAAGTGTAAGTTCGGACTACAAGTTTGTTTCAAGAAAACAATAGAATGGCAAATTAGGTAAGAATGGACTCGGCCGAAAAAATCAAAAAGCCGACTTCTTAAATTCAGATGGTGTTTTACCCGTGAATTGTTTGAACACGCTGTTAAAGGTTGATTTTGAATTAAATCCACACTCGAACGCTATTCCAAGCATAGAATAATGAGAATATTTTGGGTCAGATAACAAACTTTTCACTTCATTAATCCTGTATCCATTAATAAACTCGTAAAAATTTTTATTAAACATTTCATTAATTATTTGAGAAAGATTATTGGGTGTAGTTTCAAGTTTGTTTGCCAATTCTTTTAAAGTCAGGTTTTCATTTAAGTATGGCTTTTCGTTCTCCATCGATTTGGTCAGCCGGTTTATAAGTTTTTCTTTTTCAATATCTTTTAAAGATGAAGTTGCATATTTGGGTTTAAGAGTTGGAGTAGATTCAATTTGTGAATTTGGATTTTCATTTGATAATATAGGTTTTTGTTTAATACCATAATAACCTAAAAAATAAATTATTATGGTAAGAGTGATGTACATTAAATAGTCTCCGTCTTCATAAGAGATAAAATTTATAATATCACTTAACAAGCCCATCAATACAGAGACGAATGAAACAAATACCATACAAATCAAAACTATTTTTAACCAATGTAAGTCTATGTATTTTGTATTCGAGTAGCTTTGCTTGATTTGTTTAAGGTGCTTCTTCAATAAAAGAAGAGAAATGATTGAATAAACAGGAATTGAAAAGTTAATAAAAAACTCAGTTATGTAAATATAAACTGATGTCTCACCCTGTGTTTGCCTTTCGTAATAGATTAATTTCTCTTGAGGATTTAATAAGTAGAAGTCATAAACTAAAAAAGAGGTTATCAATAAAAAGGGGATGGCGTGAAGTAGAAAATCCCGAAAGAAATATTCATTATTTTCTTTTACCAATGATCTGGTATAAAACAGTAATATGGGACCTAATATTATTGGCAAAGTATAAGTAAGTCCCAGCAAATGTGGGTATTCGAATAAGATGTTACTTAGAAATAAATATTGCTCAATCAACACAAAACCAATAATACTGAAGAACAGCAGAAGTAATTTTGGAGGGAGCCTGTTCTTTCCTCTATCTAAAAGTAAAACCCCAAAGAAGAAAGCCTGAACTGCACCAAGTAAAAATATTATATCCATTATTTTAGTTATTTAATTTTATTGCTGTTAGTCATCTGAAGTTGTCCTTGCTTTTTTCGTTATACTTGCTTCCATTTGCTGTTATGGGCTGGCGTTTCTATTGTTCTGTCTTTGGTACCATTTTTAACTTAATTATTTTCCTCAAAGTAATACGAATAGTCAATGCCTTTCATAAACATTTCGATGTCGTTTATTTTGGTAGTGAACGCATTATTCAAAAGAGTTTTTAGAAAACTACTTTTTATTGAACTTAGCTTCATAGCATTCATGTAATTTTGTTTGCTTATTTTACTCCAATCCACACATTTTTTAAGGCGTTTTTTTAATATCAAATCCAACCATATTCGGGTGCTTCTGCCGTTCCCTTCCATAAAAGGGTGAGCAATGTTCATTTCAACATATTTGTTTACAATTTCGTCAAAGATAGTTTCGGGCATTACTTCTATTTGCTTTAGCGTGTCGCCCAAAAAGTGTGATACTGCAAATTGAAAACCGTCTTTTGAAATATTTTTTTGCCGGATTTGCCCAGCAAAATCATATAATCCACCAAACAAATAAGCGTGTATTTGTTGCAAACCTTTGGTTGTACCAACTTCAATGCTGTTGATAAAAGAGCTTTCGAACAGGGCATAGGCTTTTGTTTTGCTTTTTCCGTCGATGCTTTCATCGCTGTAGGTAAACCATTCTATAAATCGGTTCGCTTTTTTACCGGGAAACTCTTTGCCTAATGCAATTATACCGGTGTAATCCAACATATCGGCTAAACGCTTTTTCCCGTCCGGTGCAAGAAATTTCAACTGGGTAGTAGCACTAACCACTTGGCTGTTTTCTTTTTTTAATTTAGCTTTAAGATATTTCCAATAGTTTCGGGTTTTGGAGTAGTCGTTTTGGTCGGTAAGTACGGCAACAATATCCAGGACCGAAAACCACCATTTGGCATTTCCTTCGTCCCAAACTGCTCGCACTTCGCGGTCGTCAAAAAAACGGATAGATATTTTTGTGTTGCTCATTTTTGCTTTTGCGTTTTCAATTATTTTTATCCCGTCTTTGATTAGTTAATACAACTTGTAAATTCTGACTGTCGTTTGTTCTGAAGTTGTGTTACACTTGTCCATAACGGTTTGCAGCTACCCGAAGGTGACGATTTCGAAGCACTGCAATACCAGCCAACTGAAGATCGCTAAAAGCACGAAACTTAAATAGACCACATAAACCCCCATTGCAGCAGGCGGCTGTTCGTTTTTTTTCGTTTCTTATATTTGCATGTAGAATGCATACATTTTTGCTAATAATAGTAGTCATGTAAAACACTTTTCAGTCGAACTGTTTTGTTTGAAACAATGTCGTAGCCAAAGTCATTTTTGAAGTCAGTTATTTTGTTTTTCCACGAAGTTACATCCTCGTCCACCATATTGACTTGGGAAAGTAAATTGTAATAAGATATTTTTTCGCTTATTGAGCTACTCGATAGTAAAAGTTCTTTGATGGCTAAACCAAAATCTTTATCTCTTTTTAGCCTTTCAATCATTGGAATAAAAAAGAACCTGTGATGTCGCTTAATATCACCAACGTTGATAGATATGTTTTTTAAGAAGTCTGTTAAATTACTAACGTCTCGAAATAAAAATTTGAGATTAAAACCAACATAATTATCTACTGGTGTTTGACTTTTAACTAAATCATCAAACATTGTTTTAAGTATAGGTTCCTCTGACCAACCACTACACAAGGCTATTATTCGACCCGAATCCCAAGTATCTCGAATCTTTTTAACTTCTTCATAAACTTGAGTATCATTTTTAAAGTTTGTCCCTAATAGTCTACCAGCAAGAATTCCATTGCGTCTTTCAGCATCATTAATAAACCGTAATAAAATATCCTTTAAAATAGGACTTCTTGGCGTTGTTCTATTTAGAAAACTAATTATAGAGTTGTTTTTTATTGTTGAGACATTATTGGATACAAATTCCATTATATGGCTGTAAGTAGGCGATGATTTTGTGGAATGCCTTGCAAAGAATCCCCAAATATCTTCAACATCTTTTCTGAATTCTAGATTTTCAACTATTGAATTAAAATCTTTGTCAGTACTTGAAATAAGATAATCAAAATTGTCAATTAAAGAGTTAATCATTATTCGGCTCGAAGATTTTTTATAAGCGTATTCATTGAAAATATCAAGGTGTCTTGATTTGTCTTTACTGTTACTTTCAACATCTTCTACTTCAAAGTACTCATCTAGTTTTTTTGAAATTAAATATCCTGAAAACGCAATACTTCGTCTTACTTCATAGTCAAAACCTCGTGCGAAAACCAAAGGTTTACATAAATCTATAATCTTGCTCACATTAGTTTCTTTGATATGGTTAAATAAGCAAACTGCCATGTCAGCCATAACTTCTTCTTCTGCCTCTGCTCCGAAATTGCTTAGAACTGTTTCTACTTCGTTTGACAATTTTGACAAGTCGAAAAAAGCCTCTATAATCAATAACCTGAGTTCTTTTGATAAAGGGATTGATTTTTTAAGCAACCTGTCTTCATTAGAAATCAGTTTAGGAAAATATTGAACGGATATGCCATATAGACTATTGTCATTCTCTACTCGTTCTAAAATATAATCCTGTACGACTTGGTTTGAATGAAAGTCCTTTAAGATTGCATCAAGTGCGGTATAGTATTGTCCCCAAAACCCTTTAGGAAAATTGTCAAGTTCATTTATGAGTTTATTTAAAACAGTAGATTCAAAATAATCTTTATCTATTTCAATAAGTGCGGAAATTGCTCTCTCTCTAAATGTTATTTTTTTATCGAATAAAATGTTTTCTAAGATTTTTATTGCTTCGTCCTTTTCGTTACTATCAAAGACCCTAGTGATAAAATGAGCAGAAGCAGATGTTTTATTTGTTTCAACAGTCCTAAAATATTCTTTGAGTTTTTTCTTTATCTCTTTGTCATCAGCCCAGCCATCTAATAGAGCCATTACATTCCAATGAGAAAATCCTGTATTTGGTAAATCTTTAAGAAGTATATTTTTTACATTTTCTGAATGAACAAAAATGCTTGCAAATGCAACTTCTGGGTCAATGTGGTTGTATTTTTTAAGACGCTTCTCTAACCATTTCTCTACCGATGGGATTAACTCTTTAGTATCTTTGCAATAATAAACCAAATGTTGAAACATTTCGTGTTTTTCGATAGAAAGAAAAGGAAATTCTTCTTTTTCAAATTGAGCCTTTATTTGGTCAATTACAGCTTGCTCCTTGTTAAAGGATTGAAAAAGCACTTTCCAAGCAATTCCATTATCTATTACGTTTTCACGTTCACTATAAAAATCTTTTCTTTCTACAGATTTGATTAGTGTTTCTTTTAGAAAATCGTTTTTATCAAATCCATTTACTAGTAAATTAACGGCTTCGTGATTTAATTGGTAAGGCATTTGATTTACAACTTGCAATATCAGTTTTAAATCGTCTTGAGTATGTTTCTTTGAGAAAACTTTATGCTTGAATAGAAAAAGTTGAACAATTGGAACATCAACTTCAATAGATTTTAATAAGTCGTCTCTTTCTTGTTCTGAAATGTCATTGGTAATAATGCTATTGATTGCGAAAGCCAGAATGTCTGGATTTGAACATTTAAGAATAATATCTTTGATAAAATTAAAAACATGTTCGTTTTTAATGTGCTTGCTAAAGGCATAGGAAGCATTGTATCGTAACTCTATTGTACCATTGATAAATGCTTTTTTTAGAAAATCTAATTGTAAATCATTTATCTGTTTGGAATTCTTGAGTGCATTAATTCGATAATCTCTGTACTTGTTTTGATTTGGGAAATATTGCAACAGAAAACTTTGTGCCTTTTCTTTTAATCTTCCGTTTTGAAGTGAATTGAGAATTCGTCTAAGTAAAGCTTCTTTGTATTTTGGGTCTGTTTCATATTCGAAATCAGAAATAATAGAATCAAAGGAACTATTGATAATTTCATTTGGTGCATTTTCTAAGTTAATTGCAACTTCATATGAAATTAATTTCAAATACTCTTCTTGGTATTTTTCACGAACTGCTTTTTTCAATTCATCAAAATAGGTCGTATATTTTTTTATTTGTTTAATTTGCATTAACCCAAAAAAGTTTACAATTACTTGATGAAAAGTAGGATTAGATGCAAATTGGTTTATAAATTCTTTTACAACGTCTTCATCTGAATCGTACAAACGTTGTGCAGCTAGGAATTCCTGAAATTGTTTATGCCCAAAGGAAATTTCATCTTTTGATTTTTCAATGATAATTCCAAAATTGTTTGCACCAACCTCTAATAACTCTTCGCTACGAATCTTTGATTTTGCTTTGTCATATCCTGCGTACTCAACAAGATATTGTTCAATTGTTTTATGTGCTTCACTTTTCAAAATTACACCATCATTACTCTCTTTTTGAATAAAAATTGCTAGTTCACAGAAAATGTCCTTAAAATCTATTTCGTTCGTTTTATCTTGCACTATTCCTGCATCAGCTACACGCTTTGTAGGGTGCTTTTTGATTAAGTATTGAGTTATTTCTTTAAGTGCTTCCAGTTTGTTTTTAGGCAATACTGAATCTTGCATTTTTTGAATTATCAAAATACTTAACAGCAATGGTGTTTCTGCTAGCTTTTTCAAATCACCTGCTTGTTCCAATTCTTTTACAAAATTATCAGTCAGGTTTTTTGAATAGTCTTTGTCTTGAATATCGTCTTGTAAAGAAGTCCATTTACTGTACCACTTTTCAATGAAATTTCTTTGTTGTGTTTTAGAAAAACCCGCAAGATTTAAAACGTTTAGATTTGTAAAAGCCTCTTTCAACATTCTAAAGCCATACGGTCTGCTTGAATAGAGTACTTTACAATCGTACAACTCTCTGATTGTTTCTATACGTGTTATAGCTTGATAAGCGGATGAAATACTACTCCATTCATCAATTCCATCAATAACCAAAAACAATCTTTCATCTTCTAATGCTTCTTTCGCAATTTCGAAAAGATGATTCTTACCATTACCATTAAACCAAAGATTAAGTATCTCTGAGATACTTAGAGAATCGTTTTGACTAAGATGTTTAGTGATGAATGCAAAAGGCAGCCATAAGGGCAAGGTCTTACCGTATTTTTGCGAAATGTTTTCTAATTGAGGGTTTGAACTCAAAATATCTAATGTTATGTATCTAAGCAAGGTGCTTTTCCCTGCACCGGGGTCACCAATAATAATATTCCTATTGTTGCTTACTAATGCATCATCTATTTTTATTCGAATATCAATGCTACTTTCTTCTACATCATTATTGTTCTTCCAATTCCTACGTCTGAACTCATTTTCAGATTGGCCATAACTGTAATCATCATAATAATATTGGTCTTGATTTGCAGTTGAAGCAGAATTTTCTTTATAAGATTCAAAACCTTCTTCTTTTACATTTGAAAGAATATCGGGAATAATAAATCTGTCTTGTAACTTATATGGACTATTTAATTCCTTAACTGGAATTCCGGGGTCTTGAATATTGAAAATTGTTGAATAAAACTCGTACAACTCTTTTCTAAAATTCGCAATTTGTTTTGCATCGAATTTTTTTGATTTTGAAAGCTGCTGTAACGCAAGTTCTCCATTAAACTTCTTTACCCATTCTGAACCAAAAAAGTCAAACACAATTTGAGGTTTGACTTTGAGTAATCTAGAAAGTTGAATTTTGTCCCATTTTACTAAGGTTATATTTTCCTTTTGCAGCTCGTTTTTTAGTTCTTCAAACTTGTCTTGAACCTGAGTTTTATTCCATTCGCAAGAAGTACACAAATGTAGGTTTTCGCTTTTGCTGTAAAAGTCTTTGCTTTTAAAGTATTCGACAGCTTTATTAATGTCGCTTAAATCAAATTCTTGGTATCTCTTACATTGGTAGGAACTATATCGTCCATTGGGTTGTCTCGCAAAGATGTCTATACCTTCTTGGGCTTGTCCCTTTATGCCATATATTTCACAATCGTTTATAGAAAAGTCTAATTGTACAACAGCTAAGCATAGTTTTTCAAAGTCTTCCCAATTCAATTTTTCAAAAGGAAGTTCTTGAATTGTCGTGTCAATAGGTGGGTCAACAATGGTCTGAGGTGGTGTATGTAAATAACTTAAATTCATACTTTCTTTTCAATAGGTGTCTTATTTAGTTATGTCTGTTCTTTTATAGTGTTCACTAACATTATTCTTTACGCAATATTGCATTAATCCCACTTTAACTCCTATGATTTTTTTGTGTGATAACCGCAACTTATTGGTTATTAAGAACAAAAATATAGAAAGAACCACTGATAGACAAATACTCTAAATTAATACGGTTAAAAACTATTCCGCTAAAACAGAAAAAGTTATATCTACATCGCTTACTCAAAACTTCAAACCATACCATATTACATTTGGATAAACTTTTATAACCGGAGCAGGAAAACGGTAATAGTTGAGATTCTTTTTTAGAAATTTTACGATAGGGTGATTTCCCGGTAGTTCTTCCAAATTCCAATCTAATCCGATAAAAAATTCATGATTTCCACCTGATGGCGAATCGAGATGTTTTACACTATGTCCAATTGCCAGATTAATAAATGAAGGAAGATATTCTTTAATTATTCCGCCTGATAGTTCACGGATGTTTATACTAACCCAATCGTACGTACTTTCATAATCATCAAAAATGACGCTGTGGGAGCCATTCTTAAATCTGTTTGATGCATGAAAACTTATTTTAGGGGAGAAATTATTAAGCATCGGATTGTGATATTGAAGTATCGGATAAAGTGCACCGAGGGAATTCGCAGTAAAATCTCCCCAACTGAATCCCCACTGTTTAGAAAATCCATCTTTTATTTCGATGTAAGTTTGGTATGAAAAAGCAAGTAGAGCAGAATAATACAAACTTTGTTTTTGTGAAAGACCTGTCCATTCCAATGCCTGAGAATATATTTTTGTTGTAAGATAAGGGAAGTAGAAATGTCCGAATTTATCTGACCCGAGTGCATAATTCCAATCGTAATCCCATTCAAAGTGAAAAGAACTTTTTTCTCCTTTCCACCATAAGTTATTATTAAGCGCATGCCCGTATATGAAACCTGCGGCAGTTACTCCGCTAACCACACCCAGTTTCAGATAATTGATGGAATCAGCTTTTACAGTATTGTCAAACTGGGCACTAAGAAAAGTGTTCACAATTATTATGAAACTTATTGAGTAGTTAAACTGTTTAATAAAGTAACAAAGCATGTTTAATTAAATCCCTTTTGCAGATTGCCTGAGTTTATTAAATTTGTTCGGGCATGCATAAAAATTAAAGAATACAGGTTAAACTTAAAAGAAAGAAACAATTTCTTTTATCATTTTTTATGGAAGTATATGAATAGAAAAAAGTTTATTAAGAGAAGTTTGATGTTAACGACGGGCGCATTTTTGATTTCACCAATAGCCAAATACTATGGCGAAACTTCAGCTAAGCAACCTGCAATGAAACCTGAACCCAATAAATGGAAAGATGATGAAATATCTATCTCATGGATTGGTCATTCAACTGTCTTAATTAACTTTTTCGGAAAAATAATTTTAACCGATCCTGTTCTTTTCAGCAGAGTGGGCATTTATATTCTAGGGACGAATTTCGGTCCCGAACGATTTACAGCCCCTGCTTTAACATTTGAAGAAATGCCTAAACCTGATTTGATTCTTCTTTCTCATGCTCATATGGATCACATGGATTATCTTACGCTTGATCATTTTTCTTCCGAGTATCCTAAGCAAATTGATGTAATAACTGCTTACAATACAATGGATGTTATTCAAAATCTAAAATGGAAATCAATCCGCGAGATGGATTGGGGTCATATAACTGAATCAAACGGAATAAAACTTAGTGCACTTCAAGTGAAACATTTCGGATGGCGTTTCCCATGGGAACGTGACCGTTCAAAAGGTTTTTTTGATAATGGCAGAAGTTACAATGCCTACATTCTTGAGAGAAATGGTGTGAAAATATTATTCGGTGGAGACACTGCAAATACAGATCTATTTAAGAAAGCGGGAGAAACAGTTGATATAGCAATAATGCCGATTGGAGCTTATCATCCTTGGAAGATGAATCACTGTAATCCTGAAGAAGCATTGCAAATGGCAAAAGAACTTGAAGCAAAAGTATTTATTCCGATTCATACAAATACTTTCAAACAAGGATTGGAGCCGCGGGAAGAGGCTTTGGAATGGATTACTAATTCATTTTCAAAATATGATTTACAACTCGGAATTACGCAAATTGGTGAAACTTTTCAGACCGCATAAAGTTATTTCAAATCTTTATACATCTTCATATGTGGAATTGTCACTTCTATAAAATGCTCCCCTTCGAGTTTATAATTCATTTTCTTATAAAATGGGATAGCGGTTTCACGAGCATGTAAAATCATTTTCGTGAAACCTTTTTTTAGTGCGAATTCTTCTGAATGAATTACAAGAAGCTTTCCGATCCCTTTTCCTTGATAATCACTATCAACAGCAAATTGCCTCATCTGGATAATATTTTGGTTAAGCGGTTTTAATAATAGAGAGCCGATTAATTTATCAGTTTCAAATGCACATAAATGGAATTGATCTTTCTCTTCATCAAGCTGCTCACGGGTGTAAAGAAGAGATAAAGGTTCGCGCAATATTTTGTATCGAAGCTTCACCTCTTCTTCATACAATTCGGAATTGTGAACTATTTCTTTTATTACAATAGTTTTGAGTTTGGAAAGATTCATCACAATTACCCGCGCCGTTTTTGCACAGCTATTCTATATAGTTCAAGATATTTCTTTGCGGAAACTTCCCACGAAAAATCTTCAGTCATTCCGTTATACATTATCTTTTGCCAGGTTGTCTTATCATCAAAAGTTTTTACTGCACGGTAAAGAGTTGAATATAATGCTTCAGGAGTATATTCATTAAATGTAAAGCCTGTTCCGGTTTCATCTCCCTTATACATAAGTTCATGCCAGTCGGAGACTGTATCAGCAAGCCCACCGGTTTTCCGAACAACAGGGACAGTTCCATACCGCAAGCTGTAAATTTGGTTCAATCCGCATGGTTCATAATGGGATGGCATTAGGAAAATATCAGCTCCGGCTTCTACAAGATGAGATAATTCATTGTTGTAACCGATATAAGTGTAAATTTTTTCCGGATAATAATAAGCAGTTCTTCTAAAAAACTCTTCATACTGATCTTCACCGCTTCCTAGGATTACCCATTGCGCATCTATATTGACTAATTCGCTAAATGCTTTTTCTATTAAATCAAAACCTTTTTGCGCAACAAGTCTTGAGATTATTCCGATTAACGGTTTTTCAGGATGAAACGGTAAGCGAACGGCATCCATCAGGAATTTTTTATTTTCAATTTTTCTGTGAAGTGATTCTCTATTATAATGAAACGGAATATGTCTATCGTCTTCCGGATTCCATATATGATAATCAACTCCGTTTACTATTCCGTAAAAATCATCTTTACGGTAATGAAGAACTCCTTCCAATCCGGCTCCGTATTCAGGAGTCATTATTTCTTGGGCATAAGTTTGTGACACGGTATTAATCATATCGGCGTACATTAAACCTATTTTTAAAAAACTGACACTATTCCAGATTTCTACAGGACTATTTTCGTAGAACAATTCCGGTTTTATCTCCGCTTTATACAAAGCCTCCTTCGGAAATCTTCCTTGATAACCGATGTTGTGTATTGTAAATACCATTGCAATCGGGTCGAAGAATTTATCCCAGCTATAATTATCTTTTATGTAGAGGGGAATTAGTCCGGTTTGCCAATCGTTGCAATTTATAACATCCGGCTGCCATTTCAATCGTTGAAGTGCTTCAAGGACAGACTTTGAGAATAAAATAAACCGTTCATCTTCATCTGTATCATTAGTATATATTTGAGGACGAGCAAAATATTCAGGGGAATCAATAAGGTATATCGTAACTTCAGAATTCGGCAAGGTTGAAGTAAAAACATTTACATTATAGACTTTTCCATAAACTCTAATTGGCATTTCACCAATAGGCCAGCAATAGCTTAAATCAAATTTATTATGATCAATTGACGAATACTTGGGTAAAAATACTTTAACATCGCAACCGAGTTCGGTTAATGCTTTCGGTAGAGCTCCGACAACATCACCAAGTCCACCGGTTTTCGCAAACGGATATGCTTCTGATGAGGCAAATGCTATTTTCATGATTTCACCGTTCATTTGGTTAAATAAAATATTACAATGAACAAATTATTTTTTACTCAGGAACTTGGCTGCTTCTTTTGCAAAATAAGTTAAAATCATATCTGCACCGGCACGTTTAATTGCTGTTAGCGATTCAATCATCACACGCTCACCGTCAATCCAATCATTTTGTACCGCTGCTTTAATCATTGAATACTCACCGCTTACTTGATATGCGGCAGTAGGCATTCCAAATTGCTGTTTAACGCGATAAATAATATCGAGATAAGGTCCGGCAGGTTTTACCATAATAATATCGGCGCCTTCTTCGATGTCCGATTCAACCTCACGAATTGCTTCATTTCCATTTCTAATATCCATTTGATGCGAGCGTCTGTCACCGAAAGCAGGAGTAGATTCTGCTGCATCTCTGAATGGTCCGTAATAACCGGAAGCATATTTTGCTGCATAACTCATAATAGGGATTTTCGTAAATCCTTTATAATCGAGTGCTTTACGAATTGCAATTACACGTCCATCCATCATATCGGAAGGAGCAATCATATCTGCACCTGCTTCGGCATGAGAAACAGCCTCTTTCGCAAGAAGTGAAACAGTTTCATCGTTAAGAATTTCTTCTCCGTTTAACATTCCGCAATGTCCGTGAGAAGTATATTCGCAAAGACAAACATCAGTTATCACAAGAAGATTTTTAACTTCAGCTTTAATTGCTCGAATTGCACGCTGAATAATTCCGTTAGGTGAATAAGCATCAGAACCTACTTCATCTTTATGTTCGGGAATACCGAATAAAATTACAGCCGGAATTCCAAGTGAGGCAACTTCTTTACACTCTTCAACAAGCATATCAATCGATAATTGAAATACACCGGGCATTGATTTAATTGGATTTTTAACTTTTTCACCGGGAACAGCAAACAAAGGATAAATAAAATCTTTAACGGTCAGCGTTGTTTCACCAATCATGTCGCGAAGAATGGGGCTGTAACGTAATCTGCGTAATCTTTTTAACGGATAATTTGCCATAATTATTTCCTCCAAAAAATTATTCATCTGTCTCTATAGTAACTTGAGACAAACTACTATTGGTTGTTATGTTTATTAATCTTTTGAAAAACAAGATCGGAATTTTTAAGACAGTCACCAACTGAAATTCCGCTTCTATAATTTCCACTTATGAAAATACCGGGATTATTTTTTTCGAACTCATCGCAATAACGCTCATGTTCAATGTAACCAATGTTATACTGCGGTATTGCCTTAGACCAATATCTATATGATTTCATAATCGGTTCGGAATCAATTCCCATTATCTCATGGAATTCTTTTAATACTTTTTTTATGATTATTTCTTTATCAAGTGAAAAAATTTCGGGACTGCGAGCACCACCAATAAATAGTGTGAAAGTTGCATTTTCTCCCGAAGTGCGATTCTCAAAAATAACTGAGCTCCATATAGCACCGAGAAAAGATTTATTTTCTTTTTTAGGAATTAGAAACCCGAATCCGTCTAACGGCTGTTTAATTTTATCTTTCGGATAAGCCAGATAAAGCACCATCACAGGTGGATATTCAATTGCATCAAGATGTTCGCTTAGTTTTGAATCAAGATTACGAAAAATATTAGATGCAACAAAGGCGGGAACCGTTGATAAAACATAGTCTGCGTTAATTTCTCTTTTTTCACCCGCATTATTATATTTTATTTTATAACCGTTTCCGGATTTTTCAACAACTTCAACATCGGCAAGATTTATAACTCGCTCACCAAGTTTTGCAGCAATTGTTTTTGGAAGAGATTGCATTCCATTTCTGAATGAAAACATTTTCGCATGATTTTTAGCAACCTCAGCTCTTCTTTTTCTCTCTTTTATACTTCGAATTGTCCCAACAATCAATCCGCCATATTTTTCTTCAAGTTCGTATAATTTAGGAAAAGCCGAATAGACACTAAGCTTATCCGGATCACCGGCATAAACACCAGCGACAAATGGGTTGATTGCATAATCCAAAAATTCCTGTCCGAGTCTTCTTCTTACAAACTGACTGATACTTTGATAATAACCCTCTTTTGAGCGTCCGATAAAGGGTTCCAACATCAGTCGCATTTTTGCTTTACCTGAAAACAGTTTTGTTTTGAAAAACGAAAGAGGAGTCATTGGTAAAGCGTGAAGTTGATTGTCTCGTAGAATATATCGCTTGTTTCCCTCTTGGTTTGCATACATCATTTCTTTAGAGAGACCGAGTTCCTCAACTAATTTGGGAATGATTGGAGTTGTTTCCAACCCGCTATTTGGTCCGCGGTCGAAAAGGAAACCGTCAATCATTACACTTTCCATTGCGCCGCCAACATCTTTATTTTTTTCGAGTACAACTACATCGTAACCCTCTTTATATAACCAAAATGCAGTTGAGAGCCCTGAAATCCCCCCGCCAAGTACTACAATTTTTTTACCCATAATATTCTGATGTTCCTTGAAGATTTATTCGATAACAATCAATAATAAAAACTCTTCTATATTGATTCCTAAATTTATTAAAAAATCGAACAACTAATTAAGATAATATTTTTAATATCTTTATTTTTGAATGTAACTATTTTATGACGAATAATAAAGAATTCAATGAGTGATGATCATATTGATATTTGGTTAACCCATTTCGAAAAATCGGGAAAAATTTCTTCTCCGCTTTATACTGAGACAATCGAATATTTCTCGAAATTTGAAAAACATTCACCTTATGCAAAAATGAAAACCTTCGGTTACTCGGCACAGGGAAGAGAATTAAAAGTCCTTGTTGTAGCGAAGGATAATGACTTTACACCTAAGAAAGCTAAACGAAACGGAAAAGCTGTTTTGCTGATTCAAAACGGAATTCATTCCGGTGAAATTGAAGGAAAAGATGCGTGGATGCTTCTGCTTCATGAAATTCTTATCACAAAAGAAAAATTAGGTTTGCTTGAAAATCTTGTTCTACTGATAATTCCGATATTAAATGTTGACGGGCATGAAAGAACATCCGAGTTCAATCGTCCAAATCAAAATGGTCCTGTTAATATGGGATGGCGTACAACAAGTACAAATCTGAATATGAATCGTGATTATCTCAAAGCCGATACACCCGAAATGAAATCGTTGTTAAAACTATTTTCGCAATGGCTTCCCGATTTTGTAATTGATAATCATACAACTAATGGTGCGGATTATCAGTATCACATAACTTATGGTATCGAAAAACATCAAAACATCTACTCCGGTTTGGGAAAATGGGGGAAAGAAAAATTAATGCCGTTTGTGTTGGACAGAGTTGAAAGTGATGGATTTCTGACGGCTCCTTACGTCGAAACAAGAACCGGAAATTTATTAGATGGAATTATCAATTGGGCAGCCCCTCTCCGATTTTCAACCGGGTACTCAGCGGCTCAAAACAGGTTGTGTTTATTGGTTGAAACGCATTCCCTTAAACCTTTTGAGAATAGAGTATTTTCAACGAAATCTATGAACACCGCTGTACTGCATTATCTCAATCAAAATTGTAAAGAATTAAAAGAGATTAATAAAAAAGCAGACTTAGAAGTAATTCATGATCATCTAATTAAGAAAAAAACTTTCCCTCTCGTAATTGAAGGAACAAATGAATTTGATACTATGTCATTTAAAGGTTTTCGTTCTTATGAAGAAGCAAGTGAGATTACGGGAAATAATGTTATTCGATATACTAACGAACCTATCGAATTTGAAATTCCGATTTTCAATAGAGTAAAAATAACGGCTAAAGTAAGTGTTCCGCAAGCCTATCTTATTCCGCCACAGTTTTCTAATCTTGTAAGAATACTTAAACTACATGGAGTTAAAGTTCACACTCTAAAGGGAAAAAAAGAAATATCGGTGCAAAAATATAAATTTGTTGAGAATCTATTTGCACCCCGTCCTTACGAGGGACGATTAATGGTGAAGGTAAAAACTGAACCTTTTTCTGAAAAAATTAAAGCTGAGAAGGGAACTTTTATTGTCTTCACTAAACAGCGGACATTAAAAGTGATATTAAATTTACTCGAACCGGAAGCTCCCGACTCATTTGTAAGCTGGGGATTTTTCAATGCATTTTTTGAGAGAAAAGAATATGCTGAAGCGTATGTTTTTGAACCTATTGCTAAAAGGATGCTCACTAAAAGTGAAAAACTAAAAAAAGAATTTTTCGAACGGTTGGAAAATGATGAGTCTTTCAGAAATGATCCCGGCACCAGACTCGATTTCTTCTATACCCGTTCTAACTATTTTGATAAGGGAGAAAAGATTTATCCGATTTTCAGGTGTAACGATAAATTAATAATACAAGAATAATCTGAAACTCCGATTGTATCTTTTTTGTTTATTGCTTAAATAGCGTAATAAAAATCTAACCACGAGGGAAAGATGTCAAGTCATTCACAGTTAACAATATTATGTGTTGCCAGTTATGAAAAAGGGGCGGAGTTCATGCGCGAATGTAAACGCCAGGGATGCCGCGTTGTTTTATTGACATCTAAAAGTTTGCAAAATGCAGATTGGCCCAGTGAAAGTATTGACCAAATATTTTTTATTCCTGACGTAAATAAGGAATGGAATATCCGCGATGTAATTTACGGAGTAAGTTACCTTGCCCGAACAGAACAGATTGACCGCATTGTTGCCTTAGATGATTTTGATGTTGAAAAAGCCGCCGCGCTCCGCGAGCATTTAAGATCTCCGGGTATGGGTGATACTACTGCAAGATATTTCAGAGATAAGCTTGCAATGAGAACTAAAGCTGCTGAAGCCGGAATTCTCGTCCCCGATTTTGTTCACGTTCTAAATTATGATTTGATAAGAGATTTTTTTGATAGAGTAAAACCTCCTTATGTTCTTAAGCCGAGATTACAAGCAGGCGCGATTGGAATTAAAAAATTAAATTCAACCGAAGAAGTTTGGAAAACACTTGATGAACTTGGTGATGAACAATCGTTTTATCTGCTTGAAAAATTTGTTCCCGGAAACATCTACCATGTTGATTCAATTATCTATAATCGTGAATTAGTTTTTGCAATTGCCAGTCAATACGGGCTCCCGCCAATGGAAGTTGCGCATCAAGGAAGAGTATTTTCAACGCGAACAATGGTTAAAGGCTCAACGGATGAACAACCCTTACAGCTCATGAACAAGCAGGTTCTAGAAGGTTTCGGAATGTTGCAGGGTGTTTCGCACACTGAGTTTATAAAAGCTTCAGAGGATGGACGCTTTTACTTTCTCGAAACATCTGCAAGAGCTGGAGGTGCAAATATTGTTGAACTTGTTGAAGCAGCAACGGGAATGAATCTTTGGGCTGAATGGGCGAAGATTGAAATTCTTAAAGGAGAAGGGAAGTATCAACTTCCTGAAATTAAAAATGATTATGCCGGTTTACTAATTTCACTTGCTAAACAAGAATGGCCTGATTTATCATCCTTTAATGATGCTGAAATTTTTTGGAAGATGAAAAAGGAATTTCATGCGGGACTTATTTTCAACTCGCCTGATCATAATCGGATTGAAGAATTATTGCAGCAATATACCAACCGCTTTTATGAAGAGTTTTTTACATCACAACCTCTTCCGGATAAACCGAGCAATTAGTAAAGTTTAGATTAAACTGATGTGGTTATTCCCACTGTCGAGAAGTGGTTCTCGACAGCCGTGTGAAATAAGTAGGATAAAAAAGGTCAGTTTGTAACTGACCTTTCATAAAAGATTCTATCTCTATTTTATTTATCTTACCAATATCATCTTCTTAGTCTCTACAAAACTCCCCGCTTGCAAACGGTAGAAGTATATTCCCGAAGATAAACTTGCTGCATCAAATTTTACTTCGTATGTGCCCGGTTCTTTTTCTTCGTTTACGAGTGTTGTTACTTCTCTCCCAAGTATGTCAAAAACAGTAAGTTTAACATTACAGAACGCTGAAAGCTGATAACTGATAACTGTTGTTGGGTTAAACGGGTTCGGGTAGTTTTGGGAGAGTGAAAACTCTGTTGGCAAACTATGCCCTTCGTCTGAACCAGTAGTTGGATTTGCACTTATAAATACTCCTCCTCCCTCAGTCCCGGCAAAAACAAAACCGTCGGAATTGCTTGCCAGTGACAAGACATTACTATTTGTTAAACCTGTATTAATTTCTGTCCAGTTGTTTCCATTATCTGTTGAGCTATAGACGCCTTCTCCATAAGTTCCGGCAAAAATATTAGCGCTGGAATTGCTTATCAGTGCCTGGACAATGCTACTTGTTAAACCCGTCTGAGTCCAACTGTTTCCATTAAATGTTGAGCGGTAGACACCGCCCCCATAAGTTCCAACAAAAACACGGAAGCTGGAATTGAATGCTATTGACAAGACAGTACTGTCTGTTAAACCGGTATTTATTACAGTCCAGTTGTTTCCGTTATCTGTTGAGCGATAGACACCACCTCCAGTCCCAGCAAAAATATGACCGCTGGAGTTGATTACAAGAGTATGGACAATGTCGTCTGTAAAAAGTAACTCTATCCAGTTGTTTCCATTATTTGTAGAGCGATAGACGAATCCCCAAGTCCCTTCAAAAATATGATCGTTTGAATTAATAGCGATTGAAAATACATAAATGTTTGTCAAACCGATCTGAGTCCAATTGTTACCGTTATCGGTAGAGCGGTAGATGCCTTCTTGTGTCCCTGCAAAAATATGTCCGCTGGAATTGATTACAAGTGAATGGAGAAAGTTGTTGACTACACCAGTATTTATCTTTGTCCAGTTGTTACCATTATCGGTTGAACGATAGACGCCTCCTCCATAAGTCCCTGCAAAAATATGTCTGCTGGAATTGATTGCTAATGACTTTATAATGCTGCTTGTTAAGCCGGAATTTATCTCTGTCCAATTGTTGCCATTATCGGTTGAACGATAGACACCTCCTCCATAAGTCCCCGTAAAAATAAAACCACTTGAATTGATTGATACTGATACTATAAGACTGTTTGTTAAGCCGGTATTTATCTCTGTCCAGCTGTTTCCATTATCTGTTGAGCGAAAGACACCCCTTCCATGGGTCCCCACAAAAAGATGACCACTTGAATTGATTGCGAGTGACCGAATATCTTTGTTAATTAAGCCGGTATTTATCTCTGTCCAGCTGTTTCCGTTATCTGTTGAGCGATAGAGGACTCCTCCAAAAGTACCGACAAAAACATCTCCGTTTGAATTGATTGCGAGTGACAGGATATTGTTGTTCGTTAAACCGGTATTAATCTGAGTCCAGTTGTTTCCATTATTTGTAGAGCGATAGACACCACCTCCATAAGTCCCGATAAAAATATGACCACTAGAATTGATTGCGAGTGAATAGACATCGTTGTACGTTAAACCGGTATTAATCTGAGTCCAGTTGTTCCCACTATTTGTAGAGCGATAGATGCCTCTTCCCCAAGTCCCCGCAAAAAGATAACCACTTGAATTGAATGCCAGTGACGAGACAGCCACATCTATTAAACCGGTATTAATCGCCGTCCAGTTGTTTCCATTATCTACTGAGCGATAGACACCAACATAAGTCCCTGCGAAAATATGACCGCTTGAATTGATAGCCAGTGACGAGACAGTTATGGTTGTTAAACCTATAGGTGTCCAGTTGTTTCCATTATTTGTAGAGTGATAGACGCCCCCTCCAACAGTTCCGACAAAAATTTCTCCGTTTGAATTGAAAACGAATGAGTTAATAATTCCCCCAAAAGGTCCGTTTGTTTGCTGCCAAAAGTTTTGCCCATTAAGCATTATTGTAATGCCTAGAAATAAAAACAGTATTAATTTTGTTTTCATGAAAGCACCTTTAGATTAAATTGTTTATCCTATTAAATTAACTACCTCATTAAAATCATTGTAAGTACCGGGAGCTTTTTCTTCATTCACGAGCGTTGCAACTTCTCTTCAATGAGGATCACATAGTTTAATTGATTTAAATTTCCTCTCCAGAATTATTTTTTGATTAATGTGACAGCGTCATAAAAAAACATAATAGCTTTATAATCAGAATAAATGACCAAAATTCAGATAAACTCCAGTCCCTTCTTTGCTAAACCCAATATCAGCTCTTACGATGAAATTATCCATATAGAATCGGAGACCTGCAACAGTTGAGGACAACCAGCCATGGTATCCAGAATAATAATTGCCACCATTAGCTAAATCAACTCCAACAATTCCACCAAATTTCCACCACATCGGAAATCTCATTTCACAATTAACTAATAGAAGATCGTCAAAACGGTACTTGTCCATTGGAATACCACGTACAGTATTATTACCACCAATAGGTATTGACTTAAAGTGAGCAGGTTTATCAAATGCATAAATCCTTTCCTTTGATGCTCTGAGTGCGAGTATTAAATCCTTTGAAAGAATTTCTTTATAGTAGCAGAGTGAAATTAATCCTCTCAGAAAAGCTAAGCGTTTTGAATTAGATTTATAGGCATGTTCTAATTCGAGCAGCATCGTAATTCCTGAGGTTGGATTGATATAACTATTTCTGGTATCGACCTTAAAATTTATGAATGAAGATAAATACCTTTCCGCCCCGCCTCTGAGATCGAAGGGTACTTTTGGGCTACTGCTTGAAACGGGAGTTAAGTTAAATAAATTGAAACTTTTATATAAAATTGCCAAGGTGGAAGTAAAATCTTTAGAGAAACCTCTTGAAAGAAATACTCCGATTGTTGTTTTTTCAAAGATGCAATCGTATTTGGACAAAGTTAAATCTGGTGTCCCTGATTGCGTATAGACATAGTTGCTGGAATGATACGAAATGTATTTGTTGAACTTATCGTATTCGATCATCAGATCTAGGGAAAACGGAAATATTGTTCCCTGCCTACTTTCAAAATCGGGTATTGAATAAACAAATTTGTACCATTGTTCTCCTTTAGTGCTATTGAATAAAATAAGGTCGAAGCTTTCTTCAGTCTCAAGTAAATCAAAAAGAAAGAGTTTGCCGCCATAACCAAAGCCGATATCCGAATCATAGCTAATAATCGGTAGAGCTTCTAAGTTCTCCCTTGATGAATCCGATTGAGAGAAAATAAAATTATTCGAAATCAGTGATAAAAAAAGGAGTAAAAATATTATAAAGTGATTTTTCATATTCATCACCTATTTAATTTCTGTTACCTTTGAAACTTTATAGAACTTAATTAGTTCGCTTAATTGTTCCGCAGTAATTCCTTCCGGCATTCTAGCGTAAATCCTAAACTTGTTAATTTGAGCAATTGGAAGATCGTTACTCCATTGAGGGGGTTCCGGAGAAGATGAATCATAAATAATATAAGTTAACACACCAGGTATCAAGAGAATTGTACCGATTCCTAATCCCTTCAGACTTTCACTATATACCGCTGCTGAAACTCCGATAATTGCTGCAGGCATAAATTGCGTCATTAATACGGTTGATTTCCAACTTTTATCAGAATAACCTTTAACCACAATAGATTTAACAGCGATGTTTTTTATTGATAATAATTGTCCGAATTCATATTGATTTTTTTTAAAAAAGAGTATTATTTCGTCATTAGATAATGCTATCAATTCAGCAGTTATTTGCGTCCCCGATATGGTGGTAATTTCCACGTTATCGCCATTATATTTTGCAACATATTTACTGCTGCTGCATGAAATGAAAATTGATGCAATTATACAAAAGACCATTATTTCTTTCATTTTTCCTCCTTGAGAGGAATTCTTGAGTTGAAAAATTCCTTCTCTAACAAATTTTTATTTTCTAACCAACTGTCAACTAACTTGTTGAAAGTCCCCGGCACATCAAAAAGGTTGAATGAGAAAAGCGGATCTTTTTCTTTTATCCAATTACCTCTTATCCATTCATTATAAAATCCTTTTGATTCAATAAATAATGTTATTTCATCATTTGTATTTCTATTCAAATTATATTGAAGCAAATAACTATCACCCGGATTTGTGACAAGGTAATTGCTATCATCAGCATCTATCATATTGACAATCTCATTTCTTTCCAACCCCCGATAATCAATAATTTTATCTGGTTTAAGATTTTCTTTATTTAACCTTACGTCGGTTTCAGATGTATCGAATGCGATATAATCAATCATAATATTGTCCGGAAAAAAATTTAACCTGACGTTTATGTGTCCGTCCGAATCAACGGGTATTTCGGCGACAGAATATTTCCAATTGATTGGACCGGCATCCTGAAACTTTCCGACTTCCACCCACCGACTGTTTTTCCTGCATTCGATTGAAATGCCTGAAAACAGATCATAAACAGTTTTAAATTGCATTGCATAAAATTTGTCTTCATTCATTTTTCTTGTCCATTCTAGGGCATTTAAACCCTGTGAACCGATAACAACATCATAAAGAAGAACAGTTGTGAGTAGAGTATTCCGATATTTAATCAACATTTTAACTTTATCTTTTCCGACAAAGGAATCGGATGAAAGTTCGATAAAATCTTTAGTAGGGTGATTGCGTAATTCTAAAATTTTGTTTTCATCGCTTCTAAAGGACTGCTCATCATCCTTATAAAGAACTTTAGAGAGATTTTTGCCGGTGCTGGAACAAGCTTTGTAAATGGGTATCAAATCATCGACTTGGATAAACTTATCATCATTTGTTTGATATACTTTTGTTCCACTGGGATGAGTTACGGCAACAAGATTAAACTTATTTATATAATGAGTTTCAAGAGCCTCATTCGTTATCTTTAAGTTTATTTCACCGGTCGAAGGAATATTATAATCAAGCATATCAAGATCTTTTTCTTCCAATTGCTGCGAAATAGATTTTGAAAAAAGCTCTGCTTGCAGTATATATCCTTCATCTGAAGGAACATAAACTGTCGGACAAGATCCGAAACAACATTTCGGGCAAAGCAGACAGTATCCAGCCATTATAGTTAATGGTGTACCGGTAAGAACACTCAATGCATCAGCAAAGCGCATTCCCCCCGAGGTTGTTTCAATATATTGAGTGATAGCAACAATACTATCAAGTGAGATGAGTTTGTCTGATCTTATTAATGTCCCTTTATAGTCGAAAGCTATATATGGACCATGTAGATTATTATCCTTTAGGGTAAATCCTTCCGGAAAAATTAGGATGTTATTATTGCTTAGATATACTTTCGCCTGAATCGGATAGTGTTTAAGTGGCTGGAGGTTATCAGTGGTTACTTTGGCAACTTCATAGGTTGCCTGACAACCGGATATGATTACCAAGTAAAAGATTAATAGGGTGATGCTATAAAAAACAAATGATTTCATAGATTCCTCTTTTTGTTTGATAGAAAACTATGTTAATAAAGAAATAGATTTGTCACGAAATTGTAAAAAATCTGTCAGAATTTTACATGGTAAGTTATATCCATGAAAACATATATCACGAGTTGATTCGCGCTCAACATTAAAACCTTCCCCCTCAACTCAATTTAAAGCCCTTTTATTGCTTTGTCATTTTCTATAATCAATTGCTTTTTCTAAAACTATCCCTCAATCGAGTACCTTTACTACAACAATAGTTTGATCATCATTTCTTCTGGTAAATTGGGTGTAATTTTCAACCTCATTCAAACAATATTCGGTGATTTGATTTGCTGTTCCTGATGCCGATAACAAAATATTTTCAAAACCTACTTCCCCAAGTTCAATCCCATCTTTATTTGTAGCTTCTGTGATTCCGTCACTAAATAAGCAAAATAAATCTCCCGTTTTTAACGTGAGTGCTTCGGATTGAAGTTTTTCTTCAAAAGAGTTCCTAAAATTTCTGTTTATCATAATCCCTGCAGGTTTTATAATATTAACATTATTCTCTCTTATATGTATCAAAGGTAAATGTCCTGCGCGTGAGATATCAACACTTCTTTTTTCTAAATCAAATAACATTGCGGATGCTGTGATAAATGATGATTTATCCAAATCATTAATCAAATACTTTTGAATAATGGTTAATACATCTCGAGATGAATTTATGCTTTTAACTGATGCGGTTAATACCGATTGCATCTTCTGAACAAATAGAGCAGCAGCCATACCTTTATCACAAACATCGGCGATGAGTACCGCAATTTTTGTTGGACTTATGATCAAGTAATCATAATAATCTCCTCCGACAATTCTGGAAGGGAGCATCTTACCGAATATATCAAGTCCCTTAAAATCCGGTGAATTCTGAGGCAATGAATTTTTCTGTACAAGACTTGCTTTCTTTACATCATTCTCAATATCCTTCATGTTTTGTTGGATTTTTTCGGAGTGTTTCAGTGTGTTTTTTATTCTTATTATCAGTTCTTGAAGATTGAAGGGCTTAGATATATAATCATCTGCGCCATAAGTGAGACCATCTATTTTTGATTTATTGTCGGCAAGACTTGTTAGCATAAAAATTGGGAAGAGGTATTCTTCTCTTTTAAGCATTTCACAAATCTCAAAACCTTTCATTGATGGCAGCATAACATCAAGTAAAAGTAAGTCCGGTTCAATACTTTTTGCCAGCTTATAACCCTCCAAACCATCCGATGCAGTAACCACATCAAGACCATTATACTTCAATGCGGCTGAAAGTCCAATAAGAATCGCCGGATCATCTTCAATTAATAAAATCTTTTTCATGGTATTTGGTCACTTTCTTAAAACTTAAAATGAATTTACTCCCGAAATCAACTTTAGATTTTGCTAAAGCAATTAAGCGTTCAGCATGATTATAATGCCCATTGTCAATGAAAGTGCTAGTCTTGCCTTCATAGTTTTTGTCTATTTCTTTTGTGTGATCGTTATCTCATCAACACCATCTTCTTAGTTTCAATAAAACTTCCAGCTTGCAAACGGTAAAAATATATTCCCGATGATAAACCTGATGCATCAAATTTAACTTCGTAAGTGCCTGGTTCTTTTTCTTCGTTTACGAGTGTGGTTACTTCTCCCCCGAGTATGTCAAAAACAGTAAGTTTAACATTACTGAACGCTGAAGGCTGATAACTGATAACTGTTATTGGGTTAAACGGGTTCGGGTAGTTTTGTTGTAATGAAAATACTTCCGGTAAGCCGATTTCAATTGATTCATTTAATTCGAAATATTTATATGAGCCGTCATAATCAATTTGTTTTATTCTGTATTTATATATGCCACCCGGCGGATTCATATCTATGTATGAATAATATTGGAGTTCGGTTGTACTCCCTTTCCCTTCAACAAATCCTATTCGCTCCCAAAGTTGATCCCCGTTTTCTTTATTAATATTTATTATCATTCTTTCAATATCAAAACCTTTGTTGTTTGTTTCGGTTGATGTTGACCAGGAAATTGAAACTGAACTCTGTAGTCTTTCTATGCTTAATCCAATTAACTCCACTGGAATTATCACTCCTGTAGGTCTATAAACCGCCACACCACCATTCGAATTACTCAGACCGGTATTAAATACCATCCACAAATTATCCTGCTGATCGAAACAAAGACTGCTTATTGTAGCTCCGATTGGAATCGGTGAATTCGTTTGATCAAAGGTTGTAAAAGTTGAACCGTCAAATTTATATAATTTTGAATATGCACCAATCCATACATTGTTCTGTCGGTCAATTGCTAAAGATATTGCTTCAATTGCATTATAGTTCGTAGAAGTTCCATCTTTCCATTTTACTAATCCACCCCAACCAGCCAAGCCACAAGCAACCCAAATTGTACCCGTTAAGTCTATTTTGATGTCTGTTGGATAAGCACCAAAATTTCCAGAGTAGAATGCATAATTATTACCGTCAAATTTAGTTAATTTATCAGGGGCAGTCATCCAGATGTTATTATTTGAATCTACCGTTGCAAGGTCACCATAATATGCATAATAAATGTATGCGGTATAATTTGACCAGATTGAATCCCCATCAAACTTTGTCAAATAACAAGTTGGAGGAGTACCGCTTGATAATATCCATTTATTGTTACTTGAGTCGACAATTATCGATTTTATATTGTTGCTCGGCAGAGGTGAATTCTCAGTATTAAATAGACTCCAAGAAGTACCATCATAACGCAACAAACCTAAACTTCCTCCATTGATAACATGACTTTGGGTCCATATCACACCTTCCCTATCAGCCTGCACAACGAAAAACCTGCTACCCGGAGAATTACCGATTTGATTACTATATGTAGTCCAATTTATTCCGTCTGTTTTTACGAGTCCGCTATCAGTAGCAATCCATTTATTGTTGAATTTGTCGACCGCAATATCATTTGCAATTGTGGTTTTTAAGGGAGAATTAGTTGGAGTAAAAACAAGCCATTCCGCTGAAGATTGGGAAAACAGAATAGTTGTTAAAACCAAGAAATGAAAAAAGAATTTATACATTTTAATAACTCCTATCTAATTAATATCATCTTCTTAGTCTCAATAAAACTCCCTGCTTCTAAACGGTAAAAATATATTCCCGATGATAAACTCGTTGCATCAAACTTCACTTCATATTTACCAGCGATTTTCTCTTCGTTAACAAGTGTTGTTACTTCTTTACCGAGTAAATCGTATATCTTCAAAGTGGTAAATCCTTTTTCTTTAATCTGATAGGTTATCGTGGTTGTTGGGTTAAAGGGATTTGGGAAATTCTGAACAAGATGGTATGAAAAATCTTCCTTAACTAAATCATCATTAATATCTGTAATTAAAAAAGTTGTATGAAGAAGAGTCATTCCCTCGCCAGCTACCCAAACATGAAATCGATTCCCTGCCTGAAAAGAAGCAATTGAAAATAGAGGCTTTTGTGTAAATGTGGTTTCAACAAATCCTAATGAGCTTCCTTCATAGAATTTAAATAATGCTCCATCGAAACCTGCTACAAGTATCACAAATTTATTGTTATGATCCTTACCTAAAATTAATAGATCCATAGACTGATTAGAAAAAGGTTTATTGACGGTGGTCCATATATTTCCACCATCAGTCGTAAATTTCATGGTTTTTTGTTGACCATCACTTAAGGCAAACCAGCCGTATAAAGAATCAACAAAATCAAATGCTGAATAAAGAGTCCCAAACATAATAGGATTAAGCTCCCAAGTTTTTGCAGTATCTCTTGACAGCCAAACGCCTTGTTGATTCACAAACCACAAATTGGAGTTGTCGGTAAATTTCAATTTAAAATATGATGAAATAAACTGTTGATTAGTAATGGGATATTTTTTCCAACTCAAGCCCCCATCAGTTGTAACATAATTATAAGTTGTGTCATTCAAGGTTTCTGTAACTTCGTAAAGCACTCCAATGTTATGATCAAGAAATTTTATTCCTCTTATATATTGAATTTTATCATCAACTTTAAATACTGACCAAGAATTTCCTCCATCATTGGTTTTATAGATAGAACCATATCCGACTACCCATACATTTAAGCTATCGAGTATATCTATTCCGGAAAACTGAGAATTTCCTTCTTTGGAAATAATCCATGAATATCCTCCATCAGTAGTTTTATATATATGTTCGCCGATTGCCATTCCATTATTTTCATCAGCAAAGTCAATTTTCCAAAATTTTCCTCTTAATGAAGTTCTTTTTCTAAACCAGCTTGCACCACCATTTGTTGTTTTCCATAAATCGTTTCCCGCAATGAATCCATTATTTTCGTCAAGAAAAAATATTTTTGAAATACTGGGATATTGATCTCCAACATGGCTAATTTGCCAATTTTCACCACCATCATTAGAATAAATAACTTTACCATTTTGAGTGACTGCATAAATATGATTAGCATCTAAAGTATGAATAGACTGTATATGATTATCAGAGAATTGTTCAGAGTATTTCTCAACCCAACTTATTCCTCCGTCCGTTGTTTTATATAATTTGTTATATTCAAGACCTAACCAACCAACTCTATCATTTGTAAAGTGAAATGTGTGTGGAATAAATGGCAACCCACACCACAATGTATCCCAAGTAAATCCATTATCTAATGATTGTAAGAAAAAAGAAACAGAATCGGAAATTATCCCTGCATTCTTTGCTGAATGACTGGAACCTAATGCAATAATCTTGTCGGATAGATTTTGAAATTGAATTATATCTCCATAAGCTGCCAACAAACAACCATTCCAATATTTGGGGATATCATAAACCGGCTGCCAATTTCCGGATGAAGTATTGTACCTTTCGATAGCAAAATCTAACCATGCATTCGATACTTCGTTAGATTTAAGAAACTCAGTATAAGAAAGAGGAAGAAAATCTATAGCCACTGACATATTTATGTATAGGGGACTCCAATTTAAACCGCCATCGTTTGTAACCACAAAATGAATTGTATCTCCAATAACAGAATGAGGCGAAATGGCATAACCGGTTTTATCATCTAAAAACTTAATCTTTGAAAAAATATTTCGTTGAAAATGATTTGCAATTTCCCAAGAGTTTCCACTATCAGTACTTATCAAAATACTACCGCCAGTATTAACGAAAAATCCTTTGTTCTCGTTTAAAAAGACCATATCGCTAATATAATCAGAGGGAAAATCCGGGTATCTGAGTTCCCATTGGGATAGTACATTGGGACACAGAAAAAATATGAAAATCACGAATGAACTTCTTAGTAACACTATAGATCTCCTCCATAATTAACACCAATTTTAAAGTGCCGTAAGTGATTAGTACTGTTAGTACTTGTCGCGGTGTATGCGTAAGTGCTGCTTCTGTAAAATAAATGCGTTGTGCTTGTTGAGTCTTCAAAACCAATTAATGAATGAAACGATGGGACATAGTTTTGAGAAAAGATTTGAACTGATAGAACAAGAAGGAATATGATTGAAGCTTTCATAAAGTCCCCTTAATCAATAATTTACTTTTCAAAACTTACTGAAACATTTTTGAATTGTAAAGCTAAAATATCTTAATAATAGCCTTAAAATTAAGGAAACAGTCTAATAAAAAGTGGTTATTATCTTATTTTGTTCTTAAACTGTCCGCGAATATCGGGCTGTATCTTCTTTCCTTTCGATATAACCGTCAAAGTTAATAGCTATATTTCGAATCAATAATCTCCCCATATCTGAAATTGTAATAAGATCTCCGTTGATTGAAGCGAGCTCATCATCAATCATTTCTTTGAGATTTTCCAATCCATTTTTGAAATAAGTTTTGAAATCGATACTGAATTTCTGCTCGACATCTTTCATATTAAGTTCGAAGTCGCACATTATTTTCATAATAACGTGACGACGGAGAATATCGTCATCATTTAATAGATAACCTTTAGCGGTTGGAATTTCACCGTTATCAAGAGCGTTGTAGTATTCTTTTTCAGTTCTTACATTTTGTGCATAAACTCTTTGGAGCTGGCTGATTGCAGTCATTCCAAAGGCATAAAGATCGGCACCGGCACGTGTGCTGTATCCTTGAAAATTTCTGTGAAGTTTTTTCTCGCGAAGTGCGATTGATAATTCATCATCAGGTTTACCAAAATGATCCATACCAAGGAAATCATATCCGGCACCGGTCAATTTTTCGATCGTCATTTTTAAGATTTCAAGTTTCTCTTCAGCCAATGGAAGGTCTTCGGGATGAATTAATGCCATATGTTTTTTCATCCACGGAACATGCGCATAATTAAATACGGCAATTCTATCCGGAGAAATATCGATTATTTTATCTACAGTCTCCTCAAATGTTTTAACTGATTGGAAAGGTAAACCGTAAATTAAATCAAGATTGATACTTTGAAATCCAAGTTCTCTGACCCATTGAACTGTTTGCCGGGTAATTTCTTCAGATTGAACCCTGTTTGTGGCTTTTTGAACTTTATCATTAAAGTCCTGAACCCCCATACTGATTCGGTTAAAACCGTTATTGCGCAATGCTTCAAGATGTTCTCTTGTTAAACCGCGGGGATCAATTTCGCAGCCGTTTTCGGAATCGTCTATAAACGGAAAAGAAGTTTTTATGTAAGAAGCGAGGTCATTTATTTCATCGGGATTAAGGTGAGTCGGTGTTCCGCCTCCCCAATGGAGTTGTGTAACTTTTCTTTCAACATGGATATAACTTCTTAAGAGATCAATCTCTTTTTTTACATAATTGACATACTCTTTAACTCTGTCTCGATTACGTGTTATAATCATATTACAACCGCAGAAATAGCAGAGAGTATCACAATAAGGAAGATGAAAATAGAGTGATAAATCGGATAAATTATCTCCGTAATTTGTTTTTACAATTTCATCAAGAAGCTTTCCGGAATTAAATTCCTCGTTAAATTGCGGTGCGGTTGGATAACTTGTGTAGCGTGGACCGGGTCTATCATACTTTTTGAATTTGGTTAAATCTAAATTAAACATCGATACTCCTTATTTCTTTCCGCTTTTGTGAAATGCGGGAGAAAGTTCTTTAACAAAATTTACAAGAGCTTTTACATTATCGGGATTAATATCCGGCAGAACACCATGTCCGAGATTAAAAATGTGTCCATTCCCTTTACCAAAAGATTTTAATACCCGTTTAACTTCAGCTTTAATTTTATCCCGGGAAGCATATAAAACTGTAGGATCAAGATTTCCTTGAAGTGCTACACGTTTACCGACTTCTTTTCTAACATCGCCAAGATCCATTGTCCAATCGAGCCCAAGAACATCCGCACCGGATTTGGCAAGTTTTTTAATTGCGTAATGAACCCCTTTCGCAAAGACAATTACTGGTTCATCTTTTTTCTTTACAAGTGAAATTACTTTCTCAATGTAGTTTAGTGAGAATTCTTTAAAATCTTCAGGCGCCAAAATTCCGCCCCAAGTGTCAAAAATTTGAATAGCGTCTGCACCGGCAGAGATTTGTGCAGATAGATAATCTGCCACTGCAACAGAAATTTGATCAAGTAGAGAATGAGCAAGTTTCGGATTATTATAAATCATTTTCTTTATTTCAGAAAAGTTTTTTGAACCGCGTCCTTCAACCATGTAGGTCAATAAAGTCCATGGGGAGCCGGAAAAACCTATAAGTGGAACTCTTCCTTGTAATTCTTTTTTTGTAAGAGCGATTGCATCCAGCACATATTTCAAATCGACTGTCGGATCAATTTGTTTAAGTTGTTTTGCCCCTTCTTCGTCTCTTATCGGGTGGTGGAATATCGGTCCTTTTCCTTCGTGCATTTCGAGGAACATTCCCATTGCTTCGGGAACAACAAGAATATCAGAAAAGATAATCGCAGCATCAACACCAATTAAATCAATTGGTTGAAGAGTAACTTCGGCGGCGAGCTCGGGAGTTTTGCACATTGTAAGGAAGTCATATTTAGTTCTTACCGCACGATACTCAGGCATATATCTTCCTGCCTGCCGCATAATCCAGATTGGAGTTCGTTCAACATCTTTGCGTTTACATGCACGCAGAAAAAGATCATTTTTTAATTTCGACACAATAGCTCCTCTTATTTTCGGTTATAAAAATTCTTTATTTCTTTAATGATTCCTTCTAAAGTATATTCGGAAGGAATAACAGTAACGTCAACACCGGATAGATTTACTGCCTCTTTTGTTGTTGGTCCTATTGCCGCAATATTTTTCTCCTTGAAATATGAAGATGGATTTCTAATCTCTGCAAGTTGAAGAAAATTATTATAGGTTGAAGGACTGGTAAATACAAACCAATCAATGTTTCCTGAATTCAATTTTTCTAAAGCGGGTGTTACGGTTGCAATATCTGGTAAACCAACAGTATAAACCGGAACCGCATAAACATTGGCTTTAAGTCTGGTTAAACCTAACACCAACTCATCTCTTGCAATATCACTTCCGGGAATGAAAATGTTTTTACCGCTAATGTTATGTCCCTTTAGAAGTTCAATTACTCCTTTTGCACTAAATAATGCGGGAACAAAGTCGACTGAGATATTCTTCTGCAAACAGATAGATTTAGTTTTTTCTCCAACAGCAATCACTTTACAGCTTGAATAATCAAATTTCAGATTTAGCTCTTTAATCCTCTTTGAAAAATTCTCAACTGCATTAGCTGATGAGAAAATTAAGTAATCAAATTTTTGATTATTTATTAGAGAATCAAAAAGACTATAATCATCCAAAGGACGAACGGCAATAGAAGGGAAGAAAAGAACCGAATTAAACTCTTTTTCGAAAAGGGAAATGGTTTCTTCTAATTGTTCGATATTTCTTGCTACTAAAACGGTTTTTTCTTTTAGAGGTTGATCAAATTTTAATTCATCTTTTAGAAGTCCGCTAAGAATAAATTCAAATATACTTTCGCGTTCAGTTATTTTATTCTCATCCGAAATATTTTTCTCGATACCCCTTTTAATAGCCGCATAAATAACATTAACCGCCATATCGGCAGCTAATTCACTTTCAATCTCTTTAAATATTTTATGCGATTTTCCTCTTTCGATTATATCGATTAAAATTTTCAATCGTTTTTCTTCAAGATTTTTTATCGCCGAGCAGACATTATTGTCGGCATTCAATTTTTCCTTTTCGTACATAAGGAAAAAATTGCGGTATTTCATCATGAACATATAAGTGTGAATGACGAAGGTTTTGATTGAATCTGTTACGCTCTTTTCTCCCGATATTTTCTCACGAAGTGATTCAACCAATTTTTCTAATCTGGATTGAATTATTGTAAAATATAGTTCTTCCTTAGAACTGAAGTAAAGATAGAGAGTTCCTTTTGCAATTGATAACTTCTTTGCTACATCATCCATCATCACTTCATGATAATTGTGTGTAGAAAAAAGATAAGAAGCCGCTTCAAGAATGCGTTCACGTTTAATCTCTTTTTGAGCAATATTTTTTGATGAAACTATCATTCCTTTATCTGATATTCCATTCGTTCATCTCTACAACATTTCCGGAATAAGGATTGACTAAAAGTTCTTTTCCCTTTGCCATATAGCGTTCTTCATTACCGGATTCAGAAAGTGTGGTTAAAATATGCCACAAGTATTGTTTATGTTTACCATTCCATAAGAGTCCAATTTTCCAATCCTTTACTCCTCTTTCCAAACCTTCTGCTTCAGCTATTGCTTTAGCTTGAATATCGGAAATATTGAATTCACAATTTGCCGGATCGGTAAAGCAGTCGGGGATTCCCGTAATTTCTTTATCAAGTAAAATATTTCCAAGACTATCAGTATAAACAACAATTTCCCCCTTGAAATAAGATTTATCGGGGATGTTGATTTTATATCGCAATTCAAATAATGATTCGATTCGCTTTGAATGAACCGGATCGAAGGAGACGTACTCTTTATAGAAATCGCTGCCTGTTCTGTTAATAATCAATTTATCGGCATTTGAAATTGCATTATCAGGGAAAGGAAATTGGTTCTCCTCTTGTTCACAGTTACATGAGCAGGCTGCAAAATTCAGTGCTAATGCAATTGTGATAAAGCCGGTTATTATTTTAGGTAAAAACTTTCTCATCAAATTATTTTCTTGTTGAATAAATATCGTTAAGAATTTCTTTTGCACCTGCTTTAATAAGGTCTTTGGCA
>JAGUXE010000301.1 GCA_020061995.1 Ignavibacteriales bacterium
GTATTCAAACGTACCGGGCAGGATTTGCCGGTCAAAGTCCAGTGCCAACAGTTTTAAGCCTTGATGCATCGGTTTGTAGCGTGCCATGCCTGCCTACTCGTTCGGGTGCTTGCGATGCTTGAATCCCACAAAAGGGCGGTTTTGAGGGTTTTTCTACACCCTCAACGTCTCGCTTGACGGGCGCGGCGGGGAGTAGACTGGTCGGAGTCGCGGGCTGTCACCGCGTCCGTCGTCGAAGCTGCTCGTTAGCTAATTAATTGAAGTCACTAAAATTATTTTCTTTTTTGCATTTTGGTTTGGCACGTCAGCTTGTCAAACTGATAAAAGATTGGGATAGCCACTAATTCTTGTTTTATCTGATCTGGCACGGTGTATTGTAAAAGCCCTGAAAGATTGAGTTTGCACTAATTTTTGATTTTTGGTTGGACTGACATAACATATTATCAAAACGCTAAAAAATTAAACTGATTTCATCAAATTTCACAGTTTTGTTTTATTGCCTCAAACAATTGATCATTCTGATTGAACATTGCTGCAATGCCATCAAGTTGACCATTTGCAAATAGTGCCATTTGCCGATTGTCTATATCTATATACTCTATTTTTACCCATTCAAAACGTAAATCAGTTCCTTGTCTACCACGTGAAAACCTTTTTATATTCTTTATCTGAATAAGAAACTTCTTGCCAATAAATTCAACTTCATCCATGCGAATTATAAGAATACCCCTATCATCGTACCTATCCTCTTTAAGACTTCTGATCAAGGGTAGTTTGCCAGGTTTTTGACGATACCAAACTTTCTGAAAAATTAAATTTTGACACTTGGATTCTGATTTTTTTTGAAGTGAGCATTGCTCTATCTGCTGAATCAAGCGATCCATTTGACTGTGAAAATCACGAACTGACCTTGCTTCGGCGGCATTAAGAGATGCTAAGTCGGTTAAAGTTGTTGGAAGCCCGCTTTCTTCAGGCATCTTTGCTTGAGCGACTAGCACTGGAATCACAGTGACGCCATACTTTAAAGCCATTTCGATTTCTGTACGCACAAAGTCACTAGGATCATCGAGACGACGTTGTCCCTTTCTTATGTCGTCATTGTAAGTAACATTTAACCAATTATCACCTATTATTGCTAGAAGCACATCGCAATCCATTAAAACTTCCTTTATATAAAAACAGAAGTTCGTTCCAAAGGGGATTGTATTAATATCAAAAAAGACAGCGGCTTCGCCGAGTTTTGAAATGAGCTTATCGTAAATACGACCAGCTTCCGCTGCGCTATCTTCACGACGATATGAAATAAAGACTTTCGGCATGGCTCTCTTCGTTTTGTATCCAAAAATTGAGTGAGATTGACGCCTATGATGGTGTGAAAAATCTAGGCATCTTTTTTTGTTTGCTTTATAGGGTCATGGCATGATAATTACCACCGCCAACGTCAACATGACGGGCGCGGCGGGGAGTCGATTGGACGAAGACGCGAGCTGTCACCGCGTCCGTCGTCGATGTTCTCGTTAGCCAGCTAATTGAATTAATTATAGAAATGACTATTTATCAAAATGAAACTCATACATTGTATAGAATAAAGTCGGTTTTTATTACTCCTTAATTTCTAGTCATTTCTATCATCTTATTTAAGTTGGTATTGAGTATTTTTCTGAGATGTTCAGTAGAACGATAAAATTGAACTCGCAATGGGGCAATATCAAAATGTATTTCTGAACCTTCTTTAGCTATTAATAGAATATCTTCTGCTTCATTTCCTACTCCGTGAGCATATCCAAGCTCATAATAGACATTAGGTCTTTCTTTGCTCAAGTCAAATATTATAAATTCTGCCTTCTCAATTAAATCTTTTATTTCTTGAATTATAAATCCAGAACCCACGTTCTCATCTACCCGTTTTGCTTTAAGTTTTAATTTTGTGCATTCATCTCTTATTGCTGAATACACATCATCTCCTGTAAATGACATAACAATAAAAACAAGATTTTCTTTAAAGTCACCTAGATCATCAGGATTCCAATTATTACCTCGGAACTGTTGATCGTAAAATGTGCTTTCCCTACCCATTTAGATGTTTCTCCTGTTATCTTCTGAATTTAAAAATATGAGTTGTCTGTTAACAATTTTCGTGATCTGTTTTTTATTTTTTAAATATTATCTGTGGTGGTCAGTATATACTGTGCTAACGTCATGCATGACGGGCGCTGCGGGGAGTAAGCTGGGCGAAGTCGCGGGCTATCACCGCGTCCGTCGTCGATGTGCTTGTTATGCTTAAGATTTCTTTGTTAATTTGTTTTTTTCACTAGATATTTCATATTCTATTATCCCTCTATGAGAATTTGATCTGTTCCAGTATAAAGAAACTTTCATTCCGCTTTCTGTGATAAAAAACACTCTTTCCCCTAAAATTCTTTCTTCATGTATATATTTATTAATTTTTAATTTTGAAAGATAACTCTCTGGGTAACAATTTTCACATATGTTTTCTTGTAAATATAACTCTATATAAGAAAAGGTTGTATACCCATATTCTTTGTTTGTTCTCATTCTCATTTTGTTAAGTATTTTTAGATCATCCTGAGATAAATTCTTAATTAAATTTGCAATGTAAAAAGATTCGTAATTTTCTATAAGTGATGCAATCGGTGAGTTTTTAAGGTTTGATACGGAATTCTTGATGCTTTCGTTAATGTTATTTTTAAGTTTTGGAAATATATTGTGAATCTGAGTTATTAACTCTGTTAGTGAGTCTTCAAAGCCTTTATCAGGAAAGCTTATGGCATTGTAATTTTTTAAAGGATTGTCAGGCCATTCGGAATTAGAAAAATCTAAATAAACAGGTATGACTAATATGGCCTCATCAGGATTAGTTTCTGCTTTATAAGAAAGAACCCCATATTCTAAAAATAGCCAACTTCTTTCTCTCGTATCGCGTGAAAATAGAATTATCCCTACTCTGGATGACTCAAGAGCATCATTTATTTTTTTAAACCATAATTCTCCGCCATTAATATTCTCAGAAGACAAAAAAATTTCATCTACCATTGTCAATGATTTTATAATATCTATCAAGTATTCGCCTAATTTTTTATTTAAACTTCCTGAATAGCTAATAAATATCTTATTACTCATGGGTTTTTATCTTGATATTGACTCGTGGAGGTGTTTTTGCATAACGTCATGTGTGACGGGCGCGGCGGGGAGTAGAGAGTAAGAATCGTGGGCTGTCACCGCGTCCGTCGTCGACATAATTGTTATCGAAACTTATGCTTTAATTATATAAATTAAGGCTCTTTGGGATCTCCCGTGGTAATGCTGACTTTTCGCCCTGATCAAGAGCAAAACTCAGCGGGCTGGACATCTCAACTTGTTGATTTCGTTGAGTAGTATTGCCCAACGAAATAATGAGAAAGATTATCACCACGGGAGAGCCCAAAGAGCCTAAATTATATTACTTCAAGTTCAATTCGCAGTGATTCCAGTACTTCATTAAAGTGGTTTTTTTCAAAGTCAAGACGCATTATTCCTGATATATTGCTAAAAATCTCAACACCACTTTCAGCGACTAAAATAACATTATTGCGCCCATACTTACCTTGAAAAAAACCAATTTCGTGAACGACATTTTGACGAGTCCTGGCACCATTATCAAGTTGATAATCATCTTTTGTCATTAAAATCACAGCGCAATTACAATAATTGCTAATATTCTCTAATTTTTCAACAACAGTTAAGCCTCGACTAGGTTGATCAGCCAGTATAAAAACTTTTCTCTTTAATCTTTCCTGTATAAATTCTTTGATTTTCAACTTTAATAATTCATTGTGACCGTAACTGAGAAATATGTTATTTTTCATTTTTGAAGTGATTTCCTGTATTGATGTGCGCAGTTTAGAGTAAAATAAACTATTCCCTTTATCTAGGAAATTGTAAGCTCCTGTTTTCATGCACTCGGCTACAATTTCAGTCGTGTTTTGCTGTTTAGTTGTAATCATCAAGCAAATTGATTTTAAGTTGCCATGCTTAATATATTTTAATAGATTTAATCCTTCATCTGAATATGTGGGAGGAAGCATTAGGTCAATAATAACAATATCAAATTCGATTCTGTACAGTAAACATTTGGCTTCCTCACTATTTTCCGCATATTTTACATCGTATCCGTATGATAATAAGATGGAAATGCATTTCTCTGAAAATATCTTATCATCATCAACAAAAAGAAAGTTCATAATTCAAGCTCTGGTATGCCTAAATTGTATTCCCTATTAATTTTAATTATTTTTATAAATAAGTTGTTTATATGCTTATGTTTTGATTCTTCTAATTTGGTTTTATTATAAGGGTTTAATTGTTTTGATATTAGTTCTGCTATCAGTCGAAGATATATATTCATTGAATAATTGATCTTTATAAATGAATCACAACGACAATCGCTATTAAAAATAGCTATATTTTTATTTGGGATAATTACCACATTTGAAAATTCCTGAATTTTAATGCCTGACTCAAGAATTAGAACTTTTTCTTCGGTATCAATTTTAACATTAAGTGAAATTGCAGGAATTTTTAGCTCTCTTGCTATAACTGCCAAATGGCAATGTCTATTTCCATGGTTTCCTATAGCTCCATTAGAGCATTTTAAGATTGACTCCCAATCTGGACTAAAGCTCTCACATGCAATTATATATTTTTCTTTATGAGGTCTATTGTGATTTGCAATATATTTCATGTCGGGAATTTTAGGAATAAGCAATTTCCCAATGCCTAAGCCATTATTAAATGGCCTTCCTTCTACAGTTATTGAATTAGACATAATGCCATAAATTTCTTCATTTATATAAAACATTGAGTCTAAGTTTTCGGGCTTAAGTCTCATTAGGTATTCAAGGCTGTCAATAACATTGTTGTCTAATAAGTCAGTAAGGTAGTGAAAATATGCAGGCAATGGTATGTTTTCTTCTTCAACTGAAGATATAATAGGGTTTTTATCGAATCTAAAAGAAATGTTACATGCACTGCTAATGGTTTCTTCAATTTTTTTAATAAAATGTTGATAACAATTATTTTTCCATTCGGTTATGTTATCATCTTTTTTTTCTGAAAAGCTCTCACTACTCGTGTGCATACCTGTTTGTAGTGATCGTGTTGCCACAGTGTGGTTCTCATAAGATGGCTGTATTATTATTCCGGGTAGACTATTTTCGTCAGACTTTTTATTAATTAATCTCCAAGCAATTGCTTCTTCTTTCCAATATAATCTCAATATATACTCAATTGTATTTTTAATTTGGAAGATTGATTTTGAGGTTTTGATTTTATTAGGTAATCCAGGAATATGATCATTTTCACTACACACAATATTGACATTCATTGCATCAAGTGGAAAACTATCATCAATCAATGTTTTAATTAGTTTTATCTGATTGCGATCTAACTCAAAAACAGAGCGAAATTTGAAGAATTCATCTTGTGATATAATAATTGATGTTTCAATTAAGAAATCTTTTTTATGAAGCATCCATATATTATAAGCCTTGCATCCAATTTGTAATTTTGTTGTGCTTGATATATTTTTCAAAAGACTTATCATGATAAATTCTTTTAAGATGTGATTAGAAAACCTAAACCTAAGCCTAAACCTAAGCCTAAACCTAAGCCTAAACCTAA
>JAGUXE010000155.1 GCA_020061995.1 Ignavibacteriales bacterium
CGATGGGGTGCAACGCCAACGCGGGCTGGAAGACGGTGACGAAATCGACATTAATGCGGCGGTGGATGCGATGATTTCGATCCGCATGGGTGAACAGCCAAACCCGCGTATTACCATGCGTAATGTGATTAAAAACCGTGACTTGGCGGTGGTGGTATTGCTGGATTTATCGCAATCTACCAACGAAACGATGAAAGGGTCAGACAAAACCGTGCTGCAATTGACCCGTGAAGCTTCTACGTTGGTGGCGACGGCGATTGAGGGGATTGGCGACCCGTATGCGATTCACGGCTTTGCGTCGGATGGGCGGCATGATGTGCAGTATTTCCGCTTGAAGGATTTTAATCAGCATTTTGATGATGAAGCGAAATCGCGGTTGGCGGGGATGAAGGGTGGTTTGTCCACACGGATGGGGGCAGCGTTGCGCCATTCTGCGCACCATTTGCACAAGCAACCAGAACGCCGCAAGCTGATCCTGTTGGTAACGGATGGCGAACCGGCGGATATTGACGAGCGCGATCCGCAGCATTTGCGCTTTGATGCGAAGAAGGCGGTGGAGGAGCTGTATAGCCAAGGGGTGCAGACGTATTGTTTGACGCTTGATCCGCACGCCGATGATTATGTGAAACGGATTTTCGGGCAGAATAATTACACGGTGATTGACCATGTGGATCGGTTGCCGGAGCAGTTGCCGGTGTTGTTTGCGAGTTTAACGAAGTAAAAATTGGGGCAGCTCCTTCGGACTGCCTCAACCATTCATTATTTCCGTGCATAGGACAACAATGAATCTCATGCGTGTGTGTGTAGCTGCAAACAGCCATTAAGTTGAAGGAAGCATGATGAGTTGTCAGTATACCTCTAAACTTCTTTTTGCGTCTAGCTCTTTACCCAAATCGAAGTTTGTCCATTTGATAAACCAGACTGCTCTCAAATTCATTAATTCAGTTTGTTTACTGGCGTCAATTTCACACAAACTCATGATTTCTTTTTTATCATGCTCACTAATATAAGGACAAGACATAGTATCAAAAAACAAGAGGGTTAACTCCGTACTCTTGCTAATATTGCCTGATGCACTCCTGAATTTTTCTTTGATTATATTTACAACTTCACATCTCAAAGAGTTGTATCTAACTTTGTTTCTCATATAAAACAATGAAGTTGTAATAGCGAAATAGTTTAAATCTTTAGTGCTAAAGTAGCTTGACAAAACAGAATCATCCAACCAGTAATATCTGCCCAAGTCAGATATGATCAACATCAAATAAAGAGTCTCAACCTGAACATTATTTTCGAGTCCATTTTTATTCAAGACAAAATAAACATTATCAAATATTGTTTTATAAATAAGATGACTCATATCTCGATTGAGATGGTTTTTCTTTAGAAAAACCGTGATCTGTTTTACAATTCTTATAAGTTTTATTGTAGAACTAACTCGTGGTGAAACAGTGTATATAAAAAAGCAAAATTCTAATATTGATGAAATGGAATCAACGAAGTTCTTATTTACTGTTGAATTTTTCTCAATTGAAAGATAATCCTTAATTATTTTTTTGACCTTGCTTTCAAGAATTCCAAAAGAATAAATCATAACATCCTTGTATTCGATGTTACATGTTTTTATTATTGCTTTAAAATCAGTAATTAGTGATTTAATATCTAAAGATACTTTTCCTCTTTTAACTTCACTTTCTTTGCTCTCATTTGGCTCGCTGACTATTTCATACTTTATTTTTTTCGTAAATAATTTCTTTATTTTCACTTTGGCAATAGAAAGTTCTGTAATTATTGGTTTTTCATATAAAATCATTTTGCCAGAATTAAGTGATAACTTATATTCCCTCAAACAAAAATAAAGATTTTTTACTATACTAGATTGCACGCCTTCATCGTTAAAAAACACAAAATAATCATCAACATATCTAAATATTTCATAATCTTTTTTAAAGAGAATGTTATCTGACTTTAACTTTAAAAGTAATTTATTATCAATGTCCTGCAATATTAATTCAGCAAAAATTCTTGATAACTCAGAGCCAATTAATATTCCATTTGTTTCATTATAATTCTTTTTTTGCATAAGAGTGTCAAAATGATCAGCAAATGTTCCCGCTTTTCGATCAAGATTTGCTTTGATAGTTTCTTTGCCAATTAACGCCCATGCAATTGAATGAGTATAAAGACTATCGAAGCATTTTGACACATCAAGCTTCAACATTTTATTGTATTGTTTTTCGCAACGATGATATTCATCAGATTCATAAAATTTATGTATGTAGCTATATTTCCTGTAGGAGAAGAAAGATTTTATGCTTTTGTACTCCCTATCATGTTCTTCTATAAAATCATCATCATCGTTAAAATTCTGTATTTTTGATTTATCATTCCAATAAATAGTTTTGGCAACTTTTTCTGGACATCTCAAGCTAAATTTGCTTTTTTTGGAATGGTATATTATTTTTTCTTTAAATTGATCATAGAAATTAACTGCCATGATTTGCTTTCTTGGATGAATAATGGCAAGTTCACGATATTCATCATCTTTATGTTTTATTGTGTAAACGAAAGGAATAGAACCTTTTTCTTCATCTTTAATGTTTTCGATATTCTTAATAACATGAAAGTCATTTAATGATATTTTTCCTAAGTTACATTTTTGAAATCCAAGCAATAGTTTGATTGCCTCATCCGTTACGTCATTTTTATATTTCCACCTAAAGTTTCCAGAGACATACTCAAGATCATTTTCAATTAAAAAATCATAAAAAAACCTATTAGAGAAAATAAGGGGAATCTCATAGGGTAAAAGCTCAGATAAAACGACTCTTTCCTTTTTATAAATAATGGGAATTTTTTTAGACATTTTTCCAAACCTTTTTTATTTCAGATAATTCTGAAGAGTTAAAAACGCTAAATATCTTATGATTAAATCCAGAAAAAAATGAAAATTTCGAGAGTTTTCCTCTTAGGGAATCATTTTTTATTGATTTAATTTTATGCATTAAATACCTATCAAGACCTTTTAGGTCGTCGGCATTATCCACCAATGAGTTAGAATAAAACACACCAACTATAATTGCATGTTTACTATTTAATAATCTCATATTGCTTGTTAGAAACTTAATGCGATCAAATAAGATTTTTTCTTCTTTCCTGTTACTATATTTACATTTTTTTTCATATTGAGAAAAAGATTCATCAATTCTTGTTTTGTATTTTTTAATTTTATTTGAACCTATTTTTACAATAACTTTCCCGCCTTCTATTTTAATGCCATATCCTAAGTAAGAAAACTCTTTAGATAAACCACTTTTCAAAAGATCAATTTCTTTTGTTTTTCCATCGGTCTTGTTTAATAAAAGATTATTGCTTTCAATGATTTCTTCAATTTTAGCAAGATATTTTCCTTGATTTCCGATTTTAGACGGAGAAAAAACAACGACAATGTCATCTACATATCTTGCATAATAAATAACATCTGGAATATCTTTTATTTGCTCATCTATGTCTAGCATATATATTTCAGACAAATAGGCACTTACCCCAATCCCCATACGCGCCAACTTAAGCCCCTATCCCCTTGATTAAACACGGCTCAACGCCATTTCCCGGCATTGGTTCAACAGGGCAAGAATGGGACTTGGCA
>JAGUXE010000173.1 GCA_020061995.1 Ignavibacteriales bacterium
AATGATTTTTTAGATACACCAATAAGTAGAGGAAAACCAATTTCATTAAATTTATTCAATCCAGTCATTAAAACAAAATTCTGTTCAACAGTTTTTCCAAAACCTATACCGGGATCAATAATTATTTTATCAATTCCTTCTGAGATTGCATGGCTACATCTCTCCCTTAAATAATTATAAACATCATCAACTACATCTCCATAGTTAGGTTCTAATTGCATAGTAGATGGGTTTCCCTTCATATGCATTAAAACAATTGTGGCATTATAGGAAGCTACAACGTTAAGAATATTCATATCAAAACTTCCGGCGCTAATATCATTGATAATAAGAGCACCTTTTTCTAAAGCTATCCTTGCAACATTTGATTTCGTCGTGTCGATGGAAATTACAATGTTTTTATCAATCTTCAATAAGTTTTCAACTACAGGGATTATTCTATTGATTTCTTCTTCTTCGGATATAGATTCTGCTCCCGGTCGACTTGATTCTCCACCAATATCAATAATATCGGCTCCCTCATCAATTAATTTTAATGCATGATCAACTGCATCTTCAACTCGAAAATATTTCCCTCCATCAGAAAAAGAATCCGGCGTTACATTTACAATTCCCATTATGTAACTTTCAGAAAACGAAAAATCTCTATTGCCAATTCTATAGATCAATGGATTCGCCTTAATAACTATTGTTGAATTGAGATTATTTTTTATACCCAATAATCCCCTTAATAATTGTCATTTCAACTTCATAATTCTCATTCATTACTGCAATATCTGCTACTTTTCCTACAGCTAGAATTCCTTTACGATTTTCAATGTTTAGTACTTTTGCTCCGTTTAGTGAAGCCATGCGAACAGCTTCAGTAAGTTTAGCATTCGCTGTTTCAACAAGGTTTCTGATAGCCATATTCAATGTTAAGGTACTTCCAGCTAATGTTCCATCTTCAAGAAATGCTTTTTGATCTTTCATATAAACTTTCTGATCAGCAAATTCATATTCACCTTCATGCATACCACCTGCTCTAATTGAATCTGTAATTAAAATTATACCGCTTGCTCCCTTTAATTTCAGAAGGAGTTCCATTACCGCAGGATGGACATGCAATTTGTCAGCAATCAATTCAATCTTCAATTCATTTTTAAGAAGTGCGCCGAGAATTACACCAGGATGACGATGATGAAATGGTCTCATCGCATTAAAAATATGGGTGACATGCGCGGCTCCGTTATCAATAGCTAATTCAATTTCATCATAACTTGCCATTGAATGTCCTATCGAAAGTACTACTCCTTTTTTAGCTGCCGCTCTCATTACTTCGATTGCTCCAGGTAATTCAGGTGCAATTGTCATAATTTTGATTAGTCCCTGAGATGCCTCCCACATTGCTTCCCATGACTCTACAGTCGGTTTCCATAAATAGTTTTCATTCATAGCTCCTTTTAATTCTGGATTTAAATATGGTCCTTCCATATGAATACCATAAATATTAGAATTTGGATTTTCCAAAATATATTTAGCTAAACGACTCAAATCATCAAGAAGATGTTGATACGGTTTAGCGAAGAGAGAGCCAAGTACTGTTGTAGAACCATTCTTTAAAAAATACTCACTGACCTTCCCAATGCTTTCATCATTTTCATCAGCAAATCCGTTACCGCCACCACCATGGACCAGTAAATCCACAAAACCCGGTGTAATCGTTCTACCACTAACATCGTAAACTTCACATCCATCAGGTATGGCAACATCACTTTTACCCAATTCAGAAATAACACCATCTTCAATAACTATTACACCATTGTTTACAATTCTAAAAGGTGTAACAATTTTACCACCTATTAATGCAAATTTCACTTTATCACCTACTTTATTAATTTAATATTGTTAATAATTCTTTCGTTGCTTCAGTTATATTTTTTGAATGAAAGATAGAAGACCCCACTACAAACACATCACATCCTGCAAGAGAAATATCTTTAATATTTTCTTTAGAAATACCGCCGTCTACTTCTATCAGATAATTTAGATTATTCTTCTCACGATAATTTGCAGCATCTTCAATTTTGTGTAAAATATTCTTAATGAATTTTTGACCGCCGAAACCAGGATTTACTGACATCAACAATAATAGCTCTATTTCTTCTAATACCTCTGTTGCTATTGTTAAAGGAGTGGAAGGATTTAACACAACTCCCGGTTTAGCTCCCAATTCTCTAATCTTTTGAATAGTTCTATGAAGATGAATAACTTCTTCTATATGAATTGTTATATAGGATGCCCCTGCAGTAATAAAAGCAGGAATTAAGTTATCCGGATTTTTTATCATCAGATGAACATCAAGTGGTAATGATGTCGATTTTTTCGCAGCTTCAATTACCACAGATCCAAAAGTTAAGTTAGGCACAAACTGACCATCCATAATATCACAATGAATCCATCCGGCGCCACCGTTTTCAGACTGTTTAATCTGATCTTTCAAATTTGAAAAATCGGCTGATAATATTGAAGGAGCAATAATTTTCATAATTAATCTAAATTTATTTCATCATTTGTTTCAACATTTTTAGTTACGAAGAGATCAACTTTATCTCCTTCGTTCAATTTCGTTCCTCCGCTAGGGTATTGATCAATAACAGTATTCGGCAAAAGTGAAAATGAAGGTTGGTAACTTACTTGTCCCACTCGCAACATCATGCCATTCAGTATTCGTTCTGCTTCTGAAAATGATCTTCCAACTAAATCAGGAACTTCTATATTCCCCTCTTCACTTCCGATACTAACGGTTACACTTATTAACTTCCCCTTCTTTAAAGGTGTACCTGAAGGGAATTGCTGATCAATTACTATATCTTTTGGAGTATTAGAGGATTGCTCATTTATTTCACCTAATTTTAGTCCAATTCTATCAAGTGCAAATTTCGCATCCCTCAATGACTTACCACGTAACATTGGAACGTAAACAGATTGTTCACCACCGCTAACTACAAGATAGATCCTTCGTCCTTCTTTTACTATATCACCTTGTTTTGGTTTTTGTAAAACAATTGTTCCCTGAGCAAATCGGTCATCATAAACTGTATCACCAATTATTGGAGTTAGTTGCTTTTCTATCAATAATTGTATAGCTGAATATTCTGATTGTCCAACAACACTCGGGACTTTCACTTCAGGAAGTTTTACGTACCATGGCATTAATAAAAAATTAACAGATAAAAGAATAATATTTATCCCTATAAATATTAAAAGGATTGTTTTTATCCCCGGAGTTTTGAATATATTTTTCATTGATACAAATATATCAATTGACCTTTCAACATTCAAAATTATTATTATGAAAAATAAACACAATGCTATATATTTGATTCATCTTAATACATATTAGAATAATAATTTATTAGAGATTTAATAGCTTGATTCAACTGATTAAAATACCAAATGGAAACTCTGTATCATTCTTAATTCAAAATCATAAGGACTTGTTATGAACATTTCTGCATCTCTGACAAAATTAAAAACCGGTTTTCTTCCCTCATTTTGGGTAGCAAATGGAATGGAGCTTTTCGAAAGATTAGCCTATTATGGTCAAGCAACTATACTTAGTGTATTCCTAAGAGATCATCTTAAATTTGATGAGGTAGAAGCAGGTCAACTCTCTTCTATCTTTGGTGGTTTAATATACTTTCTGCCAATTTTTGCCGGGGCACTAGCTGATAAATTTGGTTTCAAAAAAGCTTTTTCGTTTGCTTTTTTCATTTTGGCAATTGGATATTTTTTAATTGGCTCAACCGGGATGGAGATGTTTTCAAGTTGGTATGCAGATTCCAATTTGTTTTTGCTTCTAACCGTAATATTGATTTTTACGGCTATTGGTGGTTCTTTTATTAAACCTAGTGTTTTGGGAACTGTTGCGTTAACATCTAATTCAGAAACAAAATCATTAGGTTATGCAATTTATTATTGGCTTGTTAATATTGGTGCCGCTATAGGTCCCCTAATTGCATTTTTCGTAAGGGATTCTTTCGGAATTGAATTTGTCTATCTTGTGTCTGCGATAAGTTGTGCATTAATGTTTTTTACAACTTTAGTTTTTTTTAAGGAACCGGTTGTGGAATTAGAAGTAGAAAAAGATAGTTTACTGACAATTGTAAAAAACTTAATTACAGTTGTTAAAAATGTAAAATTTATGTTCTTCTTGATGTTATTTGCACTTTATTGGATCGTCTTTTGGGAATTTTTTATTGTCCTTCCCTTCTATGTTTCTGATTATATCTCACCAGAAGCACCGATAGAACTAATATTGTCAATTGGAGCATGGACAATCATATTATTGCAAATACCGATTAACAGATTTACTAAAAATATTTCAACTCCCAATGCAATTATGATAGGTTTTATTTTTGCGGCATTGAGTTGGCTTCTACTCTACTTCGCTGATATGATGGGATTTACTGTAGGAGTTGGATTGGTTATAGCAACAATATTTGTTTTTTCGATTGGAGAGCAAACACAAGCTCCAAGGTTTTATGAATACTTAGCTGATCTTGCACCCAAAGGTCAAGCAGCATTATTTCAAGGTTTTGCTTTTTTACCAATAGCGATAGCATGGTTAGTTGGCGGTACTTTTGGAGGTTGGCTGTATAAAACTTTTGCCACAGAGGCTAAACAACCCGGAATGGTTTTTTTAATTATTGGTTTAATTGGTGTTGCAGCAGCAATACTAATGTGGATATATAATAAATTTACCTCTGTTCGAAAGTAAATTAGTTGCTGGTTTTCAATCTTCGGAGTTGGATTTCACCTAAATTTTGAGAGTATAATCTTTTTACTATCTTTGTAATTAAAATGTAGCATAATCTATCTTAATTATCTCTTATATTCTGATTTACATAAGAGGGCGTAGTTCCGTATGATTGATGATAAGATTATGAACAGGCAATAAACCTGATGAAATTTAATTACCTTAAACCGAAAGGATATTTATGTCTACTTCAATGACATCAAATCAAAAATTAATTGAATGGGTGAATGAAGTAAAAGAACTTTGTACACCTGATGCCATCTATTGGTGTGATGGTTCACCACAAGAATTTGACAGATTAGCCAAAGAGATGGTTAATAATGGTACTTTCATTAAATTGAATGAAAAAATAAAACCAAACAGCTACTATTGTAAGTCAGATCCAGCCGATGTTGCTCGCGTGGAAGATCGAACTTTTATTTGCACTGAGAATCAAGAAGATGCAGGTCCAACCAATAATTGGGTTCACCCCAAAGAAATGAAAGAAAAAATGTTGACCCTTTTTAGTGGTTGCATGAAAGGAAGAACAATGTATGTTATTCCTTTTAGTATGGGACCACTAGGAAGTGATATTGCACATATTGGAGTTGAAATATCTGACTCCCCCTATGTTGTTTGCAATATGCATATTATGACTCGTGTTGGAAAGAAAGTTCTTGAGATTCTGGGAGATGGTAATTTTGTCCCATGTTTACATTCAATTGGAGCACCATTAGCAGAAGGTCAAAAGGATGTTCCTTGGCCATGTAATGGTGAAAATAAATATATCGTGCACTTCCCTGCTGAAAAAACTATCTGGTCTTATGGAAGCGGATATGGCGGGAATGCTCTTTTAGGTAAAAAGTGTTTTGCTCTTCGAATTGCATCGTACATGGCTCGTGAAGAAGGCTGGCTTGCTGATCATATGTTAATACTTGGGATAACAAATCCTCAAGGTGAAAAAAAATATATAGCCGCTGCCTTTCCTAGTGCTTGTGGAAAAACAAATCTTGCAATGTTGACTCCCTCACTTCCTGGTTGGAAAATTGAGACAGTCGGAGATGATATTGCATGGATGAAGTTTGGTGATGATGGGAGACTCTATGCAATTAATCCCGAAGCCGGATTTTTTGGAGTTGCACCTGGTACATCCATGGAAACAAATCCAAATGCAATTTTATCACTCCAATCTAATTCAATATTTACAAATGTTGCTCTTACACCTGAAGGTGATATTTGGTGGGAAGGTTTGACAAATGAAAAACCTCCTAAACTTAAGGACTGGCATGGTAATGAATGGACACCTGATAGTAAAACTCCTGCTGCTCATCCAAATAGTAGATTTACCACTCCTGCAAAACAATGTCCGGTTATTGATGAAAAGTGGGAAGATCCTGAAGGTGTACCAATATCAGCAATACTTTTCGGTGGAAGAAGAGCCACATCGATTCCTCTTGTTTATGAAGCCTTCGATTGGCATAACGGTGTATTTTTAGGCTCAATCGTTTCTTCTGAACAGACGGCTGCCGCTGAAGGAAAGATTGGGAATGTTCGTCGTGATCCATTTGCAATGCTGCCATTCTGTGGCTACAATATGGCAGATTATTTTAATCATTGGTTGAGTTTCATGCACCGTACGGAAATTGAGAATCTTCCAAAATTCTTTTCTGTTAACTGGTTTAGAAAAGATGAAGAGGGAAAATTTATTTGGCCTGGATTCGGTGATAATATACGTGTATTAAAATGGATATTCGAACGTATTGATGGTAAAGATCATGCAGTAGAAACACCAATTGGGTTTTTACCTGCTGAAAATGCAATTGATATTAGTGGTTTAGAAATATCCGCTGATCAATTAAAGTCTATCCTAAATGTAGATAAAGAAGGTTGGTTAAACGATACAAAAGAAATTCGTGAATATTATAAGCAATTCGGTGAAAGGCTTCCACAAGAATTGTTGGATGAGTTAAATGATCTTGAAAAAAGATTGCAGAATTTTTAGTGTCTATTTTTATTTAGGTCAAGTTATTTACTTGACCTAAATTTATATACGAATCATAACCCAAGAAATCATTTTGAGATTCAGTGATTTTTTAGTGATGATATTCTATTCTTAAGTTCGAAAACGGTTTCTTCATTTTTTAAGACTTTATAAATTTCTAAAGCACGTTCATAATAATTCACAGCATTTCGTAATTCATAATTTTTCTCTGCACACTTACCTAACATATATAGATTATCTGCTATTCCCCCATGATTCCCTTTTTCTTTATCAATTCTTAATGAGATATTGAATTTATCAATTGCATCAATAACATCATTTTTGTAGAAATCAGTATACCCAAGTGTATACCATCCAAAACTTAACACCTCATAACTCACATCATCATCATTTGGATTATGTTTTGTCAATTGTGAATGCAAAACATTATACTCTTCACTCATTTCTTTAAATTTCACAATTGATGATAAAATTATGTATGAAAAAACTTCAATTTTTACAGAGTTACTAAATCTTTCATTTTTAATTGT
>JAGUXE010000334.1 GCA_020061995.1 Ignavibacteriales bacterium
GACGCTCTTCCGATCTGGTATTGTCATGCCATCTTTTACCGTTATTAAATTTCCTTTAGCATCACGAAGAATTACTCTCTTCCCTTCGACTCCTTTTAGTTCACTATTAAAATTCTTCTCTATCCCGTCAACCCCTTCAAAATTTACATCCAGGTGTCCTATTATATGCGATGCTAAATTGTCATATGGATATATGCGTGTGGGATCTTCTTCAAAGTAAAAACCGTTTATTTTTAAATCTTTTAATTGAAGTATCTCTGTCCCGGTGACTTTTCTCTCAAGACAAACTCTTTTTGAGGAACTGTTTATAAGATTTTTATAGTAGCTTTTTGGTTTTGAAAATGTTCTCGAAAAAATACTTATAACAGTATCAACATCTCTTTTCCTTGCCAGTTTCATATCGAGATAAAATGATACATCATTCTTATTATAGGCTAATAAAACATTATTTCTGTCGAAGATCATCCCTCTTTCAGCAAATATTTTTTGACTAACGGTCTGTTGACGGTTTGCAAAAAAACTAAGTTCATCTCCCTTAATTATTTGCACATAGAACAACCTTGCTATTACTGCACCAAATGCAATAACAACACATACAACTACAAATAATAAACGGTTAATACTCATTCTTAGCTTTTATTAATTCTTCAATTTCTGATATTCGATCTTTAGAAATCTCCAAATTGCCTATAAACATACTTTGGCTTGTTAGTCCCAACTCTTCTGATGCAATTTGTTTAATTCGCTCTTCTGAACTTAATATTTGATACTGTGCAATAAGACTCAAACGGTCATTCTCAATTACAATTTTAACTTCATTCAATTTTATGATTTGCTTTTTCATAAAATCGATTTGCAGTTTTAATCCAACATACCCCAGAACAAAGACTACTAACGTTACTGCGGTCAAAACAAAATATGCTAAAGTATTTTTATAGCTAGTTTTCATAATCGTTCAGCTGCTCTCAATTTTGCGCTTCTTGAACGATAGTTGCTCGTTACTTCTGCATCTGAAGGAACCAAAGGTTTTTTTGTAAGAATTTTAAGTCTAACTTCCTTATCACAAGTACAAATAGGGAAATCTTTTGGACAAATACATGAAATAGTTTCGTACTTAAATATGTCTTTAACAATCCGATCCTCTAATGAGTGATAAGTTAAAATTACTATTCTTCCTTCAGGTGCCAATAGATTTATTGATTTTGTCAAGAACAATTTTAGAATGTTTAATTCGTCGTTTACAAAAATTCTTAGTGACTGAAAAACTCTCATCAATGTTTTATTAATATATGGAATCGGTGTAATTTCACTAATAAGTTTTACTAAATCGGTTGTCTTCTTAAACGGATGAATTTTCCTTGTGATACAAATTTCTTTTGCAATTCTTCTTGAGTTTTTTTCTTCACCATACTCGAAAAATATTTTGCTCAACTCATCTTCTTCAAAAGTATTAATTACATCGTTTGCCGAAATATTCTTGTTCTTATCCATTCTTAAATCTAATGGGGCTTCACTTCTGAAAGTGAATCCGGAGTCCGGATTATCTAGCTGAAATGAAGAAACACCAAGATCAGCAAAAATCCCATCAAATTTTTCAACCGATTCCAATTTTGAAATTACATCAATATTGGAAAAATTAAACTTATAGAGTTTTATTCTTTTTTCATCTTGAAACATGTTCTGACAGAAAGAAAAAGCCTCTTCGTCAACATCTGTTGCAATAAGTTTTGATTCTTCATTCAGTAAGGATAAGAACTTTGTTGTATGTCCACCGAAACCAAGAGTACCATCGAAATAAATTCCCGTTTTTTTTGTGATAAGATATTCACTGCTCTCCTGCAGTAATACCGGGGTATGCTTATCACTCATTCAAGACTCATAACCTCTGATGCGATTTGTTCAAATGTTTCACTTGAACCATCGATATAATTTCTATAAACTTTCGGACTCCAGATTTCTATTTTTTTTAAAGCACCAAGAATTAGTACTTCATTTTCTATTTGGGCATATTCGAGTAGGTTTTGGGGTATGACTATACGTGATTGTCCATCCATTTCGTCTTCGTGTGCATTTTGGAGCATCAATCGTAGGAAGCGAGATTCCTTTTGAACGAATGTATTTAGTTTCAAAAGCTTTTCTTCAATAGTCTGCCATTGATCACGTGGATATATATCAATACAAGCATCAATTCCTTGTGTCATTACAAAAGAATTACTTGCTTCCGGTGTAACATACTTGCGTAGCTTTGCCGGAATACTTACTCTTCCTTTATTATCGATTGAATGTATGAATTGGCCTTTGAACACCTAAATTTTCCTTATTTTGGGATTTACAACCACTTTTCCCCACTACATCCCAAAATAATGGAATTTTTATTGCAAAGTCAAGAAATATTTAAAATATTTTTTGTATTATTTCTATTATAAACGATTTGTTTGTATGGAGTTACGAGAGGTTTTTCAATTTTAGATATTTTCTGACGAATAACCTAAGTTTTTCGCAATTCTTGAGGTTTGTTAGTAAGATAAGGAATATTTTTTTTTGAGAATTGATGCTCTAATATTTTTTTGTATTCAGTTTAGTAGTTGGATTATAAGCTTTAAGACTTTTGCATAACAGCAATATAGAATCCATCAAAGCCGGTTTTGGCAGGTGAAATAATTCTTTCCTCAATAAGAGTAAAATTGTTGAAGTCATTGAGAAATTTTTCGACTTGTTGTTGATTTTCGGATGGGAGAATACTACAGGTAGAATAAACCAATATTCCACCGGTTTTGAGCATTGATTGATACTTCGATAATATTTCTTGCTGAAGAAGCTTCAACTCATCAATTCTTTTTACTGACATTTTCCATTTTGTGTCAGGGTTTCTTCTCAATACTCCAAGCCCTGAACACGGTACATCTAGAAGAACTCTGTCAGCACTCTCTTTTAATCTTTTAATTGTTTTGGATGATTCAATTAATTTCACTTCTATATTTTGTATACCATTTCGCTTTGCTCTATTCTGAAGTTCATCGAGTTTCCATTTTTCTGTATCAAGTGCAATTACTCTCCCTTTGTTTTGCATTATGGTTGCAATATGTAATGATTTACCTCCTGCTCCTGCACATGCATCTATTACTCGCAAACCATGATTTAGTTTTAATGATTCGGAAACCATTTGAGATGATACATCCTGAATTTCAAATAAACCGGATTTGAACATTGCTGTTTTAAAAACATTCTTTCGTTCTTTTAGTATTAGGGCTGAAGCCACTTCTTTATGAGGAGTAACTTCAATTCCTTCATTCAAAAAAAGATTTATTAATTCATCTCGATTAGTTTTTAATTCGTTAATTCGAATCACAACTTCAGCTTGTTTATTTAGCGCAGATATTTCAAAATCCCAATCA
>JAGUXE010000178.1 GCA_020061995.1 Ignavibacteriales bacterium
ATGATAGGCTGCAATATCGTAATCTGGTTCAGAATCTTTTTCTTTTTTATTAATGCAATCCAAAAATAAGGATAAACCAGCTATTACCTTCGATGCTATCCGTTTAAGCATATGATTTGGCTGTAATTGTAGCCTGTGCATTGGTTCTCTATTGATATACAAAAATCCTTCTTGATTAACTACCTGACAAATTTTTTTTACTAATTCACCATAGACTAAAATGTGATGCATAAGTGAGCCGGTACATATTACATCATATTTTTTTTTAATTTCTTTTATGAATTTCTCAATTTCTGCTTCTTCTAGAATTATTTTTTTATTAGTATAAAACTTAGATTTTCTCTCCAGCATATCTAACATCTCCTTAGATAAATCAACTGCATGCACAGAACAATTATACCTTAAAAATTTAAGTGAAAGGTTTCCCGTTCCACAACCTAGATCTAAAACAGTAAAAGGTTGTTTAAAATATGAACATATATAGTCAATCTCTTTATAAACAGTCATTTGTTCATAATGATTGGCAATATACCATTGCACATCATCATATTTTTTTGCAAAATGTTTATATATACCTATATTACTTTGAATTATTTTTTCTGATAATGTTATTTCGTCTAAATTATTTTTATTCTTCATCATATAAGACTTTATAAAATTTTAATTAATTATATAAATTCGATCTCAATTTATTCTTAAAAAAGGCTTTCATATAAATAAGGCGAACAGAAATAAGAAAAATAATCAAAATCACCAATTTCTTTAGAATATTTAGACGAAAGGTATTCCAATTTTTTGCGGTAATAAGTAACCTTCGGTCTTCAATGATTTTACCTAAAACTTCTATCATGCAATAATTTAATTTATGATACATACTCCAACACAAATAACGATGTCTTCCAAAATAAGACCATATATCAAAAAAATTCCAGTAATCTAAATTGTCCTTAATAGTTCTTACTCCTTCATTAAATAGTTTTAAAACTTCTTCATCTTTGGTTATCAGATAAAGGTCGTATAAGCCGAAAAGACCAAAGATAAACCCATCAAGAATCTTCGAATAAGGTTTTGTGGGATACATCTCATAGTAGACATATCCCTTTTCCATAAAGCGAACTCCACCATCTTCTATATCCCATTGAAATACCTTAGCTGCCCTTCTAGCTAAATCCAGCAGATTATCATCTTTGCTTAATTTGTAGGCTCTAGTCAATACGCTTATAGCCAGTCCTTGCGCCATACAAGATATCCATGGTGATTTTATCAATGTAGTATGGTCAAACCAGTCGTAATTATTCACCCACACACAAGACCCATTTCTGTGACTGCGCCAATTATTTTTAAACCATTCGACCTGTCTAAAAAAATTCTCCCTATGACTAGATTCTTTCGTTTTTAGATAATTCTCTAAACAAATAATTGCATACCAACCCATTAATATAGAGCTATATTGCCTTCCAATATTATTTGGTGGTGAATAGTTGCTATAATCGTACATGGGAAGATTATTTTCATCAAACACAATATTGGTAAATGGAGGCACCTTAAGGGCATCTGTAAAATCAACATAATAACCTATACCGCCTTCTCTTGATATCTCTTGAACCGCCTGTATAGGATAATCAAAGTTGCGGATAAAGTTGAGAATATTTGCTAACCCTATCTTCATTTTGTAAAAATTCTTATCATCTTCCGAACAAATGGTATGTCGATAAGAAAATCTCGTATCCTATTTGCCTCGATCCCTAATATCAAACCCATCTTCAAAACTGTTAAAAAACCTGCAATTTTAACTATGTTTTTGATATCCATTTTATATAAATAATGAAAGAAAAGGATCTTTTTTTGATAAAATCTGACTCTATCTTCTGAATTTTCAACTGTAAATATGGGCACAGTAGGATTTTTATCCCAATAGTCGTCGTCCAAAACGCCTACCCCCTTAGAGATCCGATAGAGCTCGGTTCCTGGCATTACATATACAGGATTACAGCTAATGCCCGTGGGTCGACATTTTCTCAAAAGTCTAATAGTCTCTTTTACATTCTGCGGCGTCTCTCCAAGATTACCACCCATAACTGTAGCAAAGACAGGAAGTCCAGCCTGATGAGCAAGCTCAAATGCTTCCAAGATCTGTTGAGGAGTAATATTCTTTCTTATATTTCTTAAGACAACGGGTGAACCTGATTCAACACCAAAACTTAATCTTATGCAACCAGCTCGTTTCATTAACCTTAACATATTTAAGCTCAGAGGGGTAACCCTTGCACCAGCATCCCAGGTTATACCTAAATCTTTTTGTAAGATTAAATCACATATTTTTATCACCCTCTCCGGGTCAACTGTAAATGAATCATCTGTAAAAGAAAAATGATTAAAGCCGAATTTTTTCTTTAGGGTGACAATTTCTTCTACAACATTTTCTGCAGACCGAAAACGCCACCTCCCTCTCCAAAACGAAGAGTAACAAAATACACAGTTATTATTACATCCACGGGAACTGCAGACTCCGATGAACTTAAAATCCGCTGAAGAATTTATGTTTTTTCTCATTTTATTCGGATAATAATATTCATTTTCTAGAACAGCTTTAAATCTCCTTGTGGAAAAATCGCAATTGCTATAATCTGGAAATGGGAGTGAATCAAGATCTTCTATCAATTCGCGATCATGGTTATGAAAAATCTCTCTATCCCTTTTATAACTAATTCCGCGAATATCTGAGATATCTGATTTATTCTCTATTGCCTTGATAAGTTCAAGGAAGGTAATCTCTCCCTCGCCCCTCACTACATAATCAACTGGAAAAGTCCTGAGCACCTGTTCAGCCAAAACAGATGGATGGGGGCCACCCACAATGACTACAGGGGTTGGGATTAAATTTTTGGCAATTAAAGCGAGTCTTTTGGCATTTAGATGTTGCGAAGAAACACAGGTAATACCAACAATCGCAGGGTGTCTATTCTTTAAAAAATCTTCAGCTTGTTCGTATGTAAAATCGAAAAGATCGTGCATCTCCACGTCATACCCCTTTGTCTTAGTATAGGCAGCGACTGAAGCCAAACCTACGGGAGGTTGAAATAACTCCAACTTAGTTAAGCCCATAGGATTAGGAAAGGTATAAGGCGAATTAAGCAATAATATTTTCATTTTTATTAGCTATAATAATGGGAGCAATAAAGCCCTGAACATCGCAAGCAAGCAGGATAGGCTCCATTTCTTTTAAGCTCCTTACGAAAATCCCTGTAAGGCTTGCCTTGCCATATCTGCAAAAAGTTCTCCTTTTTTATATTACCCATAATCTTATCGAAACACCTAAAGGAAACCATCACATCTCCATTTGGCAATATATGACTATATCTCCATGGATAGAAGCATCTATCATATGCCCTTATCGTTTCATGGGAACGCAGATAATATTTTTCTAACTCCATATCTTTAATATCTGGTATAAAGTTGATTGGAAAACGGAAAAATTTTGACTTAATCCTTATAATTTCATCTTCTAGAATTTTTACATCAACAGCCTTAGGCTCTACTTCAAAGACACTACTTTCCGTAACTTTCAAATTTGGAAATTTTTCATTTTGAAGTTTTGCTATCTCTTTTGAAATAAACGAAAGGTGTGTAAAGTTTATCAAATCTATATCTAACCGACTTAGAGTGCCTGCAGTCTCTTCTAATTTATTAAAATTATGATTTGATATAACAAAATTAATGGTTATCAAAGGAATCTTTCTCTTTAAAGTCCTTTTTAAATCGATAAGTCGATGGAGCCCTTCCATTGCTGAAACAAATGTTCCGTTGCCTCTAATCAAATCATTGACCTGCGCTGTGCCACCGTCTAAAGATATATTTATTTGGCATAACCCTGCGTTTATTAGATCACGGTAAAACTTAGAAAGTAACGTGGCATTCGTTGTCATTTGACATTTCAAATTGTTTTTGGCAACGTATTCTATTGCCTCTATTATATGCGAATAAAGCAGGGGTTCTGTGCAAACTATTAGTATTTCCGGTTTAAAAAAACTCACAGAATCTATTAAGTCTTTAAATAAGGATAATGGCATCTCTCCTTTAGCTTTAATATTCTGATAGACAAAAGTCTGTTTCTTAGCTCCAATATCGCAAGTTCTACAAGAGAGGTTGCAGCTTTCATTCACTGTAATTAAAATTGTAGAAGGATAAAATGAATATTGAGGAAAATTGTGATATAAAAATGGAGTAAGTCTAAATTTTATCCTTGAAGATATTTTACAAGGAACCTCTTTTAGGTTTTTAAATAACATTACTTTGTTAAAAAATATTTTTATTCCCGATTATATTTAAAATTGTCATTATCGTAAATTATGTAAATACATAACTTACGTAATTTCAATGGGTTGCGTCAAAATTTTGCTTGACAATTTCTCTAACCCCTGCTATAGTAATGACTTAGAAAAAATCTCATCTTTTTTATTCTTGCAACCTATGGG
>JAGUXE010000048.1 GCA_020061995.1 Ignavibacteriales bacterium
TATTCATGTCAACCGAAAAATCTTTATTATTTTTCTTATTTACTTCGAGTTTTTGATTCTCGATAACACCGTGTAGATTTAGAATCAAAACAGTAATAAGAATAATTGATGCGAGCATCAACGTAAAAGATGGGACAAAAAATGTTCCGACTAAAAATAGTATAAGGAATAAAAACCGGTTGAACATTAATTTAAATTTTTATCTGTTTATTGAATAAGAATTCTAACATCTAAACCAGCTTCATTGATTGTGGATGGAGGGACTCTCGCTGCGCCTTCGGGGGCAACTGATGATCTTTTATAAAATACAGTAAGTGTTACTCTGGAACTAATTACATATTTTATTCGCGGTTCAAGTAACGTTCTAGTTGTTCCATCTTGTGGAGTTCCCTCATCCGTAAATTGATCCATATTAAAAACTACCGTTGAATTTTTTGTATTAGTATAAGAGAAACTAAACTCGATATCATTTTTTAGGGAAATGCCGAAAAGAGGTATCTCAAAACCTGATTTCGAATAATTTAGTGTTACACCAATATCTCGTGAAAAAGTTTCTGTAATGTTTTTGGTAGTCACTCCTAAATCATAATTCGAGCGAGTTGAATATTTAACACTTCCTGATAAATTACCCGACCAAAGTTCATTAAATGTTGCATTAATACCTAACAACGGCGCAAATCCAAAACTGATCTTCTGAGTTTGTACACCTTGAGAGCCATCCGGATTTATTTTCCAACCTTCTGTGTAAGCAGATTGATAAGCATGATCTAAACTTACACGTTTCGTGTATTTACTGAAAAAAGAAAGCTTTTCTAGACCATCCCATGTGATTCGCCAATTTGGACGTGGAATGTATTTCGCGAATTCTCTTAAGAAACCTATTTTTGAACCAAGAGGCAAAGTTTCAAAACCTTTAACAAATGCTTCTGATAAATTTTGAGAAGGGTTATCTGAATTTCGGTTGTACAATTCATTTACTGTTTTAATTCCACTTTTGAACATACTGAATATCAATGTGGGAGGTAACGATAAAAATGATCGGTCTAATGTTCCGGTAGAATTAATATTGGTTATTATTGTATTTCCATCTTCATCAGATTGTAAGGATGTTGATTTGTTAACTGACCAACCAACTTTCCAATTCAAATCAATTTTTGCACCTTCCCAAAGTGGTCTTGATGTTGAGAGATCAATATTATTCTTTTGTGAGAAATTGTCGGAAAGATTTCCATTTGCGGCACGTCTGCCTACATTATTGCTTAACCCCATCATAAAGGCACGGGACGGACCATTATCAGCACTAAATTTATAATTCCAAAAATTTCCAAGTCCGGATCCTGCACCATAAATTCCTGATGCATTAAATTGATTATCATTTGAAAAATTCACTTTAATATTTTCATAATCAAAAAACAAAAATTGAGATGCTGTTTTTAAAAATTGTAAAGCATTTGCTATTGCTGATGGTTTTGAAGGTATTGTATCAACTTGAGCTGTTGAATCAACGACAGGCACTGCTGTAGCAACTTTTTGAAGCGAGTCTAATGCTGCTTGAACATTTTTGGGATCACGAAGATCTGCATCAAAATCTCTGGTTCTTCCTCTCGGTTGTTGTGGGCGTACTTGTGCAGGTTGAGTACTTTTTGCAGATTCATCAGCCTTGAATAATGGTGCTGAAAGGGCTTTTAATCTTAACGTAAGACCAAAATTAATTTTATTTGAGTATCCGGCTTGTCTACCCAGATCAACCTGGCTGAAGTCATTTCGCCACTGATAAGTTACAGAATAACCGGATGTTAACTGGAAGAATTTGTTGAGATCCCAAAAACTAGGCAATTTTGGTGAGGTTCTTAAATCAAAGGATTGTCTGAATTGAAAATCTTTCCCAAAAATATTTCCGCTTGCGATATCTTTCCATATTTGTGATTCAGGACGTTGTAAATTATTTTCATCAACTTCTAGATATGTTAAAGAGGAAGCAATATCAAAACTATATGTGGAGGATAAATTGAAAAAGCCTCCCTCTGTAATTTTCCAGGCAATGTTCAATCCTCTGTTTGCAGTGAAATCCCGTGAAATTGTTTCTCTTGACAGAGCATTTCCGATTTGTCTACTAACATTAGTAATTCGACTTCTTTTGGCAGAAATTGTCCAACTAAATGTTTGCGGTGTAAAAAATACTTTTGAGTTCCGATAATCGGCAAACAAAGCGACTACTGTTCCAAAGACCGGGATACTTGCGGGATAAAAGAAATAATCTGGACTTAAATTTACTGCATAATTAACATTTGCATTCCAAATCCAGTTAAGGTTAGATTGGGTTGTAGGATTTCTTGAGAAAGTTTTATTATAGTTAAATCCATAAGTTAAACTATTGAAAGAATCTCTTATTAACCAATGATCAATCGGAATTTTCAATTTGATGTTTGATGAAGTCCACGTATCAGAAGTTGAAATAGTTTTGGCTTCAACTTTCATTTGTTCGGCAAGTTTGCCTGCTTCTTCTGCCGAAAGAGGTGTTGTTGTTGAGTCGGTTGGATTAATTAATCTCTCAGCCAATCTTTTAGAAGCTTCATCAATTTTTATATCTGTTCCCGGTAAGAATATCGGAGAACCAATACTTTCAGTTCGCGAATAATTGATTTTTAAATTACTCCCCTGAGTATTAAATGGCATTAACTTCAGAACATCAATATCAGTAGATATTCCCCAGTTTTTTGATTCTACTCGGGAACCGAATCTATCTTGTAAACGATGGAAATAGGGGCTGGTTTCAGACATATTAAAACTAACTTGTAATAAATCTGCAAGCTTCAAAGATGTAGCAACACTATAAGCCCAACCCGGCGAATCGTCGGCACCAATTACTCTAAGCTCATTAACCCATACTTCTCCAAATAAATCATTGAAATCGCGCGGGTGGCTTTGATTGACTATGATTACTGACAAAAATTTAATTTGAGTTAAATTAGGATTCCCTTTGAGATAATAAAATCTCCCCGGAAGATCGCCGACAGGGATAGGAGCAATTTCCTGGCTTGTAGAATCACGTAATTGCTTTATTGCTGTTAATTCACTGAAGAGGAGAGATATTTCATTCCAACCTCTAAGAATCGGTTGACGATACTCATAATAATTATTTGAGTCTGTTCCAAATCGAAAATATACCTTAGCCGGATTTAAATTTTCATCTGAATAAGCGACCTTACCCTCAACATTTCCATGAATGAATAATTTCATTTCAGTATAATTAAAAACGTCAAGCGGTCTGTAAAGATATTTAATTACTTCTCTTGTTTCGCCCCCTCGTAATCCGTTAAGAATAAGATTTAGTGCTTGTTCATTCCTTAGGATATCCTGATCCGGACGAGTTCTATCACGCTCGCGTTGAACTCCTGGGGGACTTGAATAATTAGGATTATCTTCGACATTCACAACTGAAATAGCTAATACATCATCATCCGGAATTTTTTTCTGCCATTGATTTCCAACAAGATTAAATTCAGCAATCCGAATACGCAAAGTTGTGTCAATATTCGTTACGAAAAATCTAATAAATTCTACGACTGAAAAACTAGGTGCGCCAATTTCTTCTTTAAATTCTTTTAAAGGAATTCGATATAAATACCATCCCATTCTGTCACTTCCGCCCGCGATGTAAGGATTGCCTTCTATCTTAAGCGGAATTTCATATCTGAAATAACTATTTAATTGATCCAAACTTCCGTTTCGATTCAAATCTTCTGTGTCTGGAAATCTCCCGATATCAGTTAAAGCTGCATTACCTTCAGTTCCATTGATATAAAAATAATTCATTATATCATTTGAATTCGTTCCTCTTAAACTAAAATCATCATTATTTGGATCTCCTTGAGTAGAACCATAAAGACTTCGTTCTTGTTCACTAGTAATACCGTCAAGACCGGTATCCTCGCCATCGTCTATTAAATCATTATTGTTTTTATCTTCAGAATCAAGTTGACCGTTAGGTATAACATCTTCACTAATCTTGCCAAGATCTAAATATATTTTAGCATTTTCATAAATTGTCGGATCGGTAATCAGCGTATCCCTGTTTATCCAAAGCTCTATAAATTCTATATTTTCATCCACTAAATTATTTGCTGTTGAAGAGAGTATTTTCATCATACCTCCCCAATTATAATTCAGATTATTGAGTTGCAGATTTCTATTATAAGAACCTGAGCGAGTGGGCATAAAGACATAATCAAGTACTGTGACCTGCTCATCTCCGCGCGCTACCCTTCTGTCCGGCCAGATGTCTTTAACGTTTACATCGGATGGAAGTACATTGAACCAAAAACTTTTTCCTTTATAATTCATTTTTGATGTATCGGGTACATCAGGCATATTATTTATATCTGATAATCTTGTTGGGATACTTAAATCTTTCCATGAAGTATAAGAAACACCGATTGGAATAATTCTTTTTGAACCCTCAAAATCATCAATGTAAGCTATACTTTTGTTTTGATCAGAAGCGATAGTACTCTTTTTTGTATTAGGGTCAGGGTCCATATATGCAAAATCACCCCGAAAAGTTATACTTGACATCTCTCGAGTTGAAATAACATTATCCATTAATCTTGTTAAAAACGGTAAATCTGCAGAAGTAGAAAAATCAAGCCCATAAATTGAATTACTGAGTGGCTCTTCACCGATTCTTACTTTATCTGAAAGCGTTTGTTGTGATAGAGTTAATGCAGAAAATCCGAGTTTTGTTTTGCGTGAAATTGCAATTTCTCCACGCATACCAAATAATGTTTTTGAGGCTAATTGAAACAGGTCATTTTCTTCATAAGAAATTTTTAGATTTGCACCGGGAACCAGAGCTGCATCATTACGAATAGTTAACTGACCAATATTATAATCAACAAAATAATCTGATCCGGAAGATAATTCCCTTCCATTCAAAGTCACTCTCACAGAGTTTTCGACGATATTAAATCCTAACTGATAAACCGAAGAAGCTGTTCCGGTATATTTTCCAAAGAGGACTCACTTATCTTTTACTTTATTATTCCTCGCACTCTGTGCAGTCGTATCATAAATATCGAGGAAACGGAGCGAATCGGCATTATCCAAAGACCTCGGAATATTTCTACCAAAGGGTTGTAAATAAGGAAATATTATTTCTCCTGTCTCAGGATATATTGTTTGAGCAACTTTGAAATCAAAAACTCCATCCGGTTGAGGATTACCACTCGCATCTACTCTATCCAATCCAAAAGCATTAAGTAGTTTTATATCACCAATAACATTTTGCGCTTCACCACCGTCAATTTCATATCTTAAATCGAATTCAAAACCTTCACGGTTGATATTTCTTCCGCTCGTCGGATAAATATTTTTAAGAAGTAGTTTCCACGCTTCTTTATGTTGAGGTAAAAGATTCTGTGGTTTTACAAGTTTGAGAACTAATCGTCTAGAGGTATCCTGCTGTGTCTGACTAAGAAATTCCCCAAAAAAAGTATCATCTTGATCAGTTTGAAAATTTGGACCTTCAACCTGATAAGAGACAGCAATTACATCAGTTTCTTGCAGATTTGTTTTAAATGTTATAAATCCGGTTTCAGGATGAAGAGAGTAATCTACATCTTGCGTTAAAAGAATAAATCTTCCTTTTGATATTTCTCCCTGAATTTCCTGCTTGTTTTCATCACGTAGCGAATCAGCATAACGCTGGCCAACAATTAAAGGTTGCAAATTGATATAAGCAATAGCATTTCTTTCGTTTGGATTTCTTAATGTTTGTGTAATCGATTTCCAAACTTCAATATTTTTTACAAAAAATTGTCTATCAACATCAGGAGTTATATTTCCGTAGAAACGATTAAATAAATTCAGATTCGAACTTGTATCAGCATAAAGTGAACTTAAGAAATAGTGATTTTTTGAATAATCATAAGCTCGTATCTGGAATTCATTCGTCTGCGTACCACCGCTAACAGATTTCTCTTTAACTTCCCCTTTCTTCTGTGAAGCTAACACTGTTAAATTTAGAGGTCCAAGTTTAAATACAGATTTAATACCAAATAATGCTTCACCACCTCCAACCAAAGGTGAAGTTTGTAATGATACATTTCCTGCTTCAACACTTTGAACTATTTCATCCTCATATCCGGTATATTTTATTTTCAACTGATTTTCATATTCAAAATTTCTTTCAGTATTCCAATCAGCATTAATTTGAAGTTTATCACCTATTGTTCCATTTACATTAATTTGAACTTGCTGTCTAAAATCGGGTTCATTTCTTGAGTTTCCCAATCTTGATGCCGTTAAACCTTCAGTAGTTTCATTACGCCATGCACCATGTATATCAACTGCACCGCCAATTTTCAAATTAATTTTAGGAGTACCGAAAATGCTTAAAATCCCAACACTCGGAAGTGGAATCTCAAAATCAGTAATATCTTTTATTAAATCTCCAAGTCCTTTCTTAGTATCTTTAAGTTCATATTTATATGCGAGTTCATCCCAAAGCGCTTGTTCTCTTGACTTCAATTTTAGTTCTATATAATCTGAAAGTGGGATTTTTAAAACAATCTTGACTACTTGATCACCTATTTTGTCTTTGATTTCAACAAATTCTCCTGTTGAATCAATTTCAATTACACGTTTTTTTAAGTTTGGTGATGGCTGTCCTATAAGTCGAGGTGATTTTCTAGAATGGAAAGATAAGTACGGGACATCAACCGGTTTATACTTAAAATTCTCAAGTCGTGCAGTTGAATCAAATGTTCTTGGGTCTGGTTTAAGGGAATCAGGAATATTCTCGAGAGAATCAGTAAATATAGTAGTGGTGTCTAACCCAAATTTCAATAATGAATCAGGGTGAATTATAATTGAGTCGGGATTTATGGATGTTAAGATTGAATCAGCGAAAAGAGTTAAAAACGGAAAGTTTGCGTCTGATAAATTTAAATCTGATTCGATTGGATTGGAGCTCTCAAAATCATTTACATTAGCGGCTACTTCTTCTGAAGCAATTCTAAGTTGAGTATAATAATTGAACCAACCGTCAAACCATAGTAATTTATTAATCTGACTCGGTGAGTTAGAATTAAATCCGTATGATGAAACTGCAATAATAAGAACCGCAGGTAGTGCGGTTAGTTTCAAAATATTTTCTACAATAGATACGAAATTACGTTTGATAGAAGAACCTGTTGAACTTAATTTATAATCGCTTAAAGTTGTAAAAAGATACTATAAAGACTCCTTTTTTTTTGACTGCGAAATATAAGTAATTCAATATAAAAGTTGAAAACATTTTGAGATTTAAATAAGAGTTAGATTATTTTGTTTTAAGTAAATATTTCAAAAACGTGGAGAAAATAACGAAAGTTTTTTGATTAATGTTAGGTAATTTTTTTTCCATGAAACCTCAGTAAAATATATTCCTCTTCCTGAACTATACTAAATCATCAATAAATGTCGGTGTTGAAATTACTTTGACTAATTTACCCTCTTCAATTATAACAGCACTCAGTTTGTTTCCCATATACACTGAAGTATCGATATAAAGTGAATTACTATTTTCCTTATATACAATTTCGTTGAAACGACAATGCCCTACAATTTGAAGTCTCCCCACATTTGCCAGAATTCCCCTATTCCAAAGTATTCCTGCTTCATCATCAAAATATTTGGTAGCATAATTATTAAGTTTTTGAAAATCAATTTCCTTGTTTGAGAAAATTTTATGTGCGTATTTTTCGGAAATTCCGGCATGTGAAATCAACGCATCATCGAGAAGTAAAAAATATGGAGCGTCTTCAATCATCTTTAGGTGTTTTGAGAGGAGATGATTTTGAAACTTGTATGCTTCAATTGTTGCTTCATTACCGTTATAGATCCAAGGTAATGCTATTGGATTTGAAGGTTCAGTAACTCCATAATAGAACATTATGTCGTGATTACCTTTTACAAAAGTAATTCCCTCCCCTTCTAAAAGATTAAAGACTTCCGGGGTATATCGACCCCGGTCACCTAAATCACCAACAGAATATAATGTGATATTGCCGTACAAATCTTTAATTTCGGCGACTAAACCTACGAGAGTATGAAAACAACCGTGAATATCTCCTATTACGGCATACATCTACTATAAGTAGTTCTGTTTTTTAGCATAAAACGCAAGTTCATCCCTAAATTTAGGATGGGCGATACTAATTAAAGCCTTAATTCTATTTCTAATGCTCTGTCCATGTAATTGAACGGCACCGTATTCAGTTACAACATAATGAACATCGGCTCGATTAGTAACAACTCCGGCAGCTTGTTTCAAAAATGGGACAATTCTAGAGGTATTAAAATCTTTTGTCGTTGATGGAAGAGCAATAATCGGTTTTCCACCTTCCGAGCGCGAGGCTCCTCGAATAAAATCTACCTGACCACCAAAACCACTGTATATTCTAGGACCAATTGAATCAGAACACACTTGTCCTGTAATATCCACTTCAATAGCAGAATTGATTGCGGTCATCCTGTAGTTCTGTGCAACAACAAATGGATCGTTTACATATTCCTGTGGATGGAATTCAATTAAAGGATTATTATTAATAAACTGATATAACCTTTGTGTACCGAGGACAAATCCGGCAATTATCTTTCCTTGGTGTAACCTCTTTTTGCTATTTGTTATAATTCCTCTTTCAACTAGTTCAATAATTCCATCGGAAAACATTTCTGAATGTATCCCCAAATCTTTCTTGGTATATAAAAACTTTAATACATTATCTGGAATAACACCTATCCCCATTTGTAATGTTGAACCATCTTCAATTAAATTTGCAATATGCTGACCAATATTGGAATAAACCTCTTCCATCTCAGGAGTTAAAACTTTTTCACTCTGAGGGAGTTCTGATACAAGATCATCTGCTTCGATAATGTAGTTTATCCGATTTATGTGAATAAAACAATCACCAAGTACTCGAGGCATATTCGGATTTATTTGAGCAATAATTATATCCGCTTTTTCAGCAGCCGTTTTAGTAATTCCAACTTCAACACCATAACTACAAAAACCATGTTCATCAGGCGGTGAGAGATGAACGAATGCAACATTAGGTTTAATAATACCACGCGCAAATAGGAGTGGAACTTCATAAAGATAAACCGGTACATAATCAGCTCGACCGTCAGCAAAAGCTTTTCTTGCTTCTCCCCCCATAAATGTTGCAAGATGTCTAAATTTACCTTCAAAACCGGGTTTAAGATAAGGAAGTGTACCAACCGATAGAGCATGAATCAACTCAATATTTTCTAAGTCGTTTCTTTTAACAAGTGCCTCAATTAATCTAAATGGAATTGCACAATTAGAATGAACAACAATTTTATCATTTGATTTTACTACACTTACTGCTTCTTCAGGAGTAACTACTTTCGAACGGTAGTTTTTTAATATTGATGCAGAATAATTTATTTTATTTGATAATTCAGTAACCATATTTAACTCAATTAATTAGTTGAAAAAAAATGTATACGTCTGTACTCTAAATCAAAAGTATCAGCTAAAATTTCATTTGAACAAAAACCATTATAAGTACAGACCCCCTTCTGAAGCCCTGAAAATTCGGATATCGCATTTGCCAAGCCTTTATCAGCTACAGATTGAATATATTGAAGAGCAGAATTTGTTAACCCATAACTTGCCGTTCGTGAAACTAATGATGGCATATTAGGAACACAATAATGGATTACATTATGTGTTACAAATGTTGGATCTGAGATTGTTGTAGGACGACTCGTTTCAATGCAACCACCTTGGTCTATAGAAACATCAACTACAACAGCTCCCTTTTTCATTGTCTTTACCATTTCTTCAGTTACAATATGAGGAGTTTTCTCTCCTTTAATTAATACTGCACCAATTAAAATATCTGCGAATTTTACACCTCTGGTTATAGTATAAGGATTAGCAACTACAGTTGTAATCTTTCGATCAAATGTCTCATCAATTTTTCTCAACCGATTGAGATCTTTATCCAGAACAATAACCTGAGCACCTCTTCCAAGTGCGGTTTTAGCAGCGACGGTACCAACAACTCCAGCCCCAATAATTACAACTGCAGCCGGAGCAACTCCTGGTATTCCACCCAATAAAATACCACGACTAACTGGATGATTACTTTCAAGGAGTCCTTCTGCTACTTGTATTGCCAGTTGCCCAGCAATCTCACTCATAGCCTGTAATACGGGAAGTCCAGTCTCATTTTCGATTAATTCATAACTAATTGCAGTCACTTTCTTAGCGATTAATGCATCAAGAATTTTCTTTTCTCCAATTGAAAGAAGCAGAAATGAAAATATTATTTGATTTTCTTGTAAATATTGACATTCTTCTTCCGTGATGCGCGCTACTTTAATGACACATTCAGATCTTTGAAAAACTTCTTCTGTACTATATACAATAACAGCACCAATATTTTTATAATCTTCATCTGTGAAATGACTTCCTTCACCTGCTCCACTCTGAAAATAAACAGTATGTCCAGCCCGAATTAATGAATCTACGCCGGCAGGAGCAACTGCAACGCGTCGCTCTTCAAATTTTGATTCTTTAGGAATTCCTATTCTCATAATAACCCGACTTTTTAATTATTTAATATTCTTACAATCTGCAATTAGCAGTATTTTTTTTTAATTTTCAACTAATTGATCATTATTAACTAAATATCTTTTAATTTTTTGAGTAGTGGTTTTTTCAAACTCATTTTGTCTAATAACAAACTTTTTAATTTGTTTAAATGCTGATAGTTGCTGGTTCGTTTCTTTTATAACCTTCGAAACGGTTTGTTGAATCAGCTCTTCGGTAATTTGCTGATCAAGTTTATTTGCATACTCAATAAAAGCTTCGGAATCAATTACTATTTGAGCGGCAATAATTTCATCATGTTTATTGTCTCGCATACCATAAACCAATGATTCCATTACAAAAGGACTACGATTGAGAATGTCTTCAATCTCCTCAGGAAAAACATTTTTACCATTGTTTGCAATAATAACATTCTTCTTTCGTCCACTTATATGGAGGAACCCATCAGAATCTATATAACCTAAATCACCCGTCTTAAACCATTCACCATCAAAAGTTTGTTCAGTCATTTGTTGGTTTTTATAGTAACCTAACATAACACTTTTTCCTTTTGCAAAAACTTCACCAATGCCATCGGTATCTTTATCATGAATTTTAATTTCAACACCTGGCAATGGAACTCCCGCAGCATCATCCTTAAAGAATTCAATTGGGTTCAAAGTTAAAATCGGTGAAGTTTCTGTTAATCCATAACCTTGTATAAAAGTAAATCCAAATTCTCCCAAACCTTTCGCTACCTTAGGATCCGGTGCTGCACCGCCAGCAATGAACAGTCTAATAGAACCACCAAATTTTTTGTGAATCTCTTTAAATATTTTCTTTTTTGATTCTTTCCATCCCACTTTTTCAAAGACCTCTGTAACTTTAATCAATGGTTTAATAATTTTAGATTTAACTTTATCATCATTGATTGTTTTATAAATTCGCTTAAACATTTTATCATACAACAAAGGAACAGCGAGTAAAATTGTAGCACTTACTTTCTGTAAATCCTCAACAACAGTTTTTAATGATCGGGCGTAATGAACAGATGCACCACTGTAAAGTGGACATAAAAAACCACATGTGCATTCATAAGTATGATGAATCGGCAATACAGATAGGAAACGATCTTCAGGCTTTATAAGAATGATTTGTCTCATTCCCATTAGATTTGCTGCAAGATTTTGCTGACTAAGCATAACGCCTTTAGCTCGCCCTAATGAGCCTGATGTAAAAATTATTTCAGCAACTTCACCTGAATTTATTTGAGGAAGATTATCAATCGGAAGCTTATCTGCTTTCCTAATAAGTTCAGTCATTGAATAAAAGAGATCGTTTTTCTCCCTCACATCCATGCTTATACGATGTTTAATTTTCTTCAATACGGTTATTTCATCTCTCACTAAAGATTCATAAGATTCTGAAAGGATAATTCCCTCTGCATCTGATTCATGTATTATATTCAAAATCTCATTAGAACTTAAATTCTTGTCGATGGGAACAACCACATAGTTAAATGAAAGGAGTGTTAAGTAAGCCAATCCCCACTGAACTCTATTTTCACCAATCAAGGCTATATGAGTTCTTTCAGGAATTCCCAGATTTTTAAGAGCATTACCAAAACGCAAAATATTATTTAATAACTCATTATAAGTTAAGGCAGATAATGGAGTGTTTGTCAAATCTTCGAGTGCTAATTTATTAGAATATTTTTTCTCTGATTGAATTATCATGTCTTGAATTGACGAGATATAATCAACAGCAACTAAAGGTGGTAATTTTTTCATTTTATTCTCTGTTTATTTATTAATTATATTTTTTTTAGTCTAGATTATTTCCAAACATCTGTCAAGATCGAGAAGGAGATCATCTATGTTTTCCAATCCAACAGCAATTCGTATTCCTCCGGCATCAATTCCATAATCAAGAAGTTGTTCTGCCGGAATTAACGAGTGAGTCATAGAAGCAGGATGTTCAATCAAAGTTCTGGTGTGACCTAAACTCACGGCGAGAGTCATCGTATATGCGTTTTTTGCAGCATAATTCATTAATAGCCTACCGTTTTCTCTTATCTGTTCAAAATTATACCCTTTTAAAGTGAAATAGAGTAAACTTCCGGGAGCAAAATTGCCATCAAAATCAGTCATTTGTTTTCTTGCTATTTCATAATTTTCAGATAACGGGAGTCCCGGATAATTAACATGATCAACTTTTGGATGTGCTTCTAAAAATTCAGCAATTCTCTGTGCATTCTTCATCTGCCTTGAAATGCGAAGATGTAAAGTAGGTAATCCGTAGGTTAGAATTGTCCATGCGGATTTGGTATTCAGTACTGCTCCAAAATCTTTTCGTACAATAAGAAGAAGATCTCTAAAAATCTTAGGTCCAATTACAACTCCTCCCATATCAGTTCCAAACCCACCGATTCCTTTTGTTAATGAATGAACAACAAAGTCGGCACCAAATTCTATCGGTCTTTGGCAATAAGGAGTAGCAAACGTATTGTCTACAACAATATAAATTTTGCGTTCATCGGAACGTTTTTCATTTATTGCATCAACTTTTTTCTTAATTGCTTCAAGATTAATAATATCAAGATTTGGATTTGCTGGAGTTTCAAAATAGATTACCCGAGTTTGTTCCGTTACGACCTTATCAATTAAATCTACATTTTTAAGATCAACAGCTATATTTTTAATGTTATATCGGGGGTACCAATTATTGAGAAGCGATAATGTGCAGCCATATAATGTTTTGTGGGAAATTATTTCATCCCCCGATTTGGTAAGAACGCAAAGAATTCCAGAAATAGCACCCATACCTGTTGCGAAGGTTACAGCAGTTTCACCTTTTTCAACATATGCTAAGTTTTCTTCTAATAAATCTTTGTTCGGTTCACCAAGCCGATCATAAATATAAATTGGTTTTGCATCTGCATTATGAGCATCAAGATTTGCAAATTCGGCAAATCCTTCTGCGCCGCGTTCAACAGAATCAAGTCGGAAAATAACAGAATTGGTTACAGGTGGAACGACATGATGTGAATAATCCCATTTCTTGGAAACATTTTTACCATAGATTAAATGGGTTTCCATTGAATAAGAAGAATCATCAAGGATTAGTGATTCTCTTTTTACTTCTTTTGGATCAGACATAATTCCCCCGAATTTTGTTTAATTATTAAATACAAAATTAACGATTATTAATCTCAAATTCAGAAAAAAAGAATCGATATTTGTTAAATTATTTTAAAGCATTTTCGAGATCAATCAGTAAATCATCAACATCTTCAATACCGACTGATAACCTTATTAAATTATCCGTCAGCCCAAAACTTTCTCTTTTTTCTTTCGGGACAGATGCATGTGTCATTGTAACTGGATGGCAAACTAAACTTTCCACACCACCTAAACTTTCAGCCAGTGTGAAAACTTTAAGCTTTTTTAGAAATGATTTTGCGATATCATAATTACCCAATTTAAGTGTAACTATACCTCCAAAACCTCTTGTTTGTTTTTTGGCTAATTCATGCTGGGGATGTGAAAGAAGTCCAGGATAAATAACATTTTCTACAGCTTCATGTTTTTCTAGATATTCTGCAATTATTTTAGAATTGAACTCATGACGTTCCATTCTTACTGCAAGTGTTTTTGTAGAGCGAAGCGTAAGCCAACAATCAAAGGGAGAAGGAATTGCACCGAGTGAGTTTTGTGTATATCTAAGTTTTTTTTCAATCTGGTCATTATTTGTAACCACAATTCCACCTATAATATCACTGTGTCCATTTAAATATTTGGTAGTACTGTGAAGAACAATATCGATCCCATACTCGATTGGATTTTGAAAAAAGGGACTCATAAAAGTATTATCAACAACACTTACTAAATTATTTTGCTTACAAATTGAAGCAACTTCTTTTAAATCTGTGAGTGTTAACATTGGGTTTGTTGGTGTTTCGATATAAACAAGTTTTGTATTCGACTTAATTGCATTTTTTACATTTTCAGAATCTCGTGTATCGACCCAAGAAAATTCGATGCCGTATTGAGTCATTATTATCTCAAATAATCTGTAAGTACCACCATAAATACTATCTGTTGCAACTACATGATCTCCTGACTTAATTAGTCCCATAATAGCATGGATAGCAGCAATCCCTGATGAAAAGGCAATCCCCGCTCTGCCTTTTTCAAGTCTTGCAATGTTTTTTTCTAGAGCTGAGCGAGTAAGATTATGAGTTCTTCCATATTCATATCCTTTATGAATACCAAGTTCTTCTTGAGCATAAGTAGATGTTAAGTAAACCGGTGTTATTACTGCTCCGGTAGCTAAATCAGGTTCTTGCCCTGCATGGATAGCATCTGTTGAAAACCCCATTGTTGTATCCTAAATTATTAAGAAAGTTTATACCCTCTAACAAATTCTTCACTTTTCATAACTCTTTTCCCTTCAGGTTGGATTTCAAGTATTTCTAGTGTACCGTCAGAACAACCAACAAATAATTGAGATTTATTCTGGAAAAAATCTCCA
>JAGUXE010000117.1 GCA_020061995.1 Ignavibacteriales bacterium
AGGGGAACCCGTAATACTAAGACATAAAGACTATCCAAGTATAAAGATAATCAATCCGAAATATTATAACGGTGCTTTGATAAAAGTTATTTGCAGATTAGAAGGTTTTATTTTTAAAGACGACCCTGTTATTCACGGAGTAAATAAACTGGGTAATAAATACGTTCATATAACCGAGCAATATGTTTCACAGGCTTATATTGATTATCTAAAGAGTCGTATATCTGAGAATGAAGAATTGATAATATATTGCTTTAAACTGGACGAGCAAATAAAGACCTCCGATAACATCATTATAAAGAGACTTCCGAATGATTTGCTTAAGAGTTACACTTTAGAGAAAAAGAAATGAATTTGTCTGATAAGCTAAAAGTTGAAATGAAATTAAGGGATGCCCAGTATGATTCTTTAGATAGGTTAGAGACTATTGTTAAGGATGAGCGCTTCTCATTTAAAAAGAATTATAGTGAAAATGAATTAGAAGCAATCTATAAGAGAATATGGGGTAAAGGAGAAGCTTTTGATTATGCTTTCCCTTCTTTTTGTTTCGCACTTGCTACAGGTGTAGGCAAGACTAAACTTTTAGGTGCTTGTATTTATATGCTCCATAAGATTAAAGGATATAGGAATTTCTTTGTTATTGCGCCTAATAGAACAATCTACGATAAGCTAATTGCAGAGTTTCAGCAGACAAGCGATAAATTTGTTTTTGAAAGTGTAACAGATTTAGGATACTTTGAGGTTGTTACGGGAGATGACTACGAAAAGCATACACACGAAGCCTCTCTATTAGATAAGGGCAAATTTACAGTATTTATATTTAATATTGATAAATTTAAGAGAAAAGAAGGGCTTGAGGTATTAAAGATTAACGAAGTTCTGGGAGATAGTTTCTTTAACTACTTAAGCAATCTGCCCGACCTCGTAGTCTTAATGGATGAGAGCCACAAATACAAAACAGAGAAATCTATTGAAGCAATAAGCAGTCTTAAGCCTCTGCTTGGGCTTGAGTTTACCGCAACACCTTTTTATAACGCAGATAGAGGCGATAGGGCTAATAAATTTTCAAATATTTTAAATGAATATCCTATTAGCAAAGCAATTGAGGATAGGATTGTAAAACGACCAAAGCTATATCTAAGAAAGAACTTTGACTATGAAGGGATACCCTTAAAAGAACGCTACCAAATAATGCTTGAGGATGGCTTTAGGAATCACGAGAATATCAAAACCTTACTGGAAGTCTATTTTAAGAACAATAGCGACATAAAAAAGAGATTTTTACCTCTTGTTCTTATAGTCTGCGAGAACATAGAGCACTCAAAGAAAATTGAGGAATACCTCAAGAAAGATTTTTTAAATGGCAAGTATAAAGACAGAGTGATAAATATTCACTCCGAATCTGAGGACGAGGAGATAGAAAAGTTATTGTATTTAGAGAAAGAAAATAACCCTTACGAGATAGTAATAAACGTTAATAAGCTTGGATTAGGGTGGGATGTAAAGAACATCTACACGATTATACCTCTTAGGGCTTTTGATAGCCAAGTTTTCGTTGAGCAGACCATCGGTAGAGGGATAAGATTGCCTTTCGGCAAATGGGCAGAAATCGATAACTTAGATAGCTTAAAAGTCGTTTATCATAATAAGTTTAGTAGACTGCTCGAAAAAGTTGACGCTTGGCTTGCTAATATACCTATTGAGGAAGAAGAGATTACCCCGTTAGAAAGGAAGACAATACAGCCAGATAACCCCTCAAAGAAAATCACTATTCCCGATGTCAAAGGTTCGCCAAAAGTTGATTTTACCTTAGAATATTTTGAGCCAAGCATAAAGTATCAAGAATATAGGGATGAAGATATTTTGCTTATTGTTAAAGACTTAAGGGACAAAGAAGAAGAAATAGTCGGGGTTATTAAAGGACAACTGGATAAAAGCCCCTTAGAATATATTCTCTCATCCCTTATTTCTTTACCAAGATTAAGTGCGCAAGAGTTACCCTTACTTGAAAGAATTGTTAAAAAGTATTTTGAGAAAATAGACAAAACTGATGACAAGCTCAATCTGGATAATAGGCATAAAATTATTCAAGATATATACGAGCAAATAAAGGAAAAAATCGGAGAGAAGACTAAGATTGAATACATAATAGTTGGTGAGAAAAAAGATTTTGAGCCATACGAAACACAGATTAAAAGGGGCTCATCTGTTTTAAGAAAAAGTTGTCCCGAAGATAAGTATGTAGGCAATTTAATTTCAGGGTATAAAAAGTCCATCTTCTCTACGAATATATTTGACTCAAAACAGGAGAAAATCTTTACTGATATATGCGATGACGATTCTAAAGTATTAAAATGGTTTAGAGCTTATACAAAAGATAATTTTGGGATTCTCTATAATTATAAGGGAGACGACCATTCTTATATACCCGATTTTATAGTAGAGACAGGCGATAAGGTCTACATAGTAGAGATAAAGGCTGATTCTGAGATAAATGACGAAGTAGTTCAAAAGAAAAAAGAGCAAGCTATTAAATGGTGCGAGATTGTTAATAAAAAGTCAAAAAAGAAGTGGGAATATAAATTAATACCTCATTCTAAAGTTGATTCTCAATATAACTTTGAAGGAATTATAAATTGGGCAGTGTAAACTCCTTTGATAAAGAAACATTAGAAAAGACTATCCGCCTTTGGCAACCCTACTATAAAGAAAAGCTAACCCTCTGAGACGCAGAAGAAATCATAATTAACCTCCGTAACTTCTTTAAGATTTTGTGTGAATGGGATAAAAATAATAAATATCTACCCCCTCATTAAGGAATACTTTTCAAAAATCACACCCATATTTATCAAAAATTAGATTAAAACACCCTAAAACATCCTAATAGATTCAATATGACTATTCGTCTTTTTTAAGATATAATATTGTTGTATTTGAAGATGTGAGGAAAAAGTGAGAAAGAAACAAGTTTTGCAGCATAAATATGAATTCATTTTTGAAGGAGGGCGTCCTCTGGCGTCATTCATAGAATCTAAAGGACTGCTTGAAGTAAATTCTATTGAAACAGGTTACGCTGAGAAAATCAAAGGAGAAGGTTCACGTAAAACAATAGAGGATTTCCCAGATGGTTATATTAAAAAAGCGCTTAATGAACTTCCAAAACTGTTTAAAAAAGTTATTCCTACAAATAGAGATAAGATACTTTTAATGTTCCGAATCTATAATCCCAATTCAATACCAATACATAAGTTGCTTTTACCCAAATATTCAGCGAAAATAGAAAAGAAATATAAACAACAAGATACCTATTCTTATAAAGACATCTGCAAAAGGATAGATGAGTGTCTTTTGTATGCTTTACGTAGTGTAACTGCTGAGACATTTATGTTTTATATAGATAAGGATTTATATATTAATTTAATAAAGAAGATACGAAACCTTACTGGTAAATTGGAAAAGAAAAAAGAACTTTCAAAAAAAGACATTGAGGTATTAAATAAAATTAAAAAAGAACTACCAATACAAGATAATCCTGTAACAAATTTTTTAAATTCCCTTTATAAAAGTTTAACTAATGAAGCTATAACTAAGAAAGTAATTGCTCAATGTGGATTCTGTGGATTATTTTTTAAATATAAAATTGGCAAGAAATACTGTTCTTTAAAATTTGAAGGTCGAGATTGTGGCAAAAAAGCAAGGAATCGTATATATTATGAAGCACATAAATCCGAGCTAAGGAACCACTACCGTAAAAAAATGAAAGATACAAGAATTTTTCTAAAAGAAAAGGGCATTAAAAAATAGCCTACCCTACTGAAATCCTGCATTAAACCATTCTGTTTCAGTATACTGAAATCCCGTCGAGAAACCACCGTTTTAGTAATTTTCAAAATTAGATTTATAGTTTATACTTTAGCTGTGATGATTGAACAAATCTCATCATAGCTTTTTATTTACTATGAATAAGAATAAGCTAATTCCAATTTTAGAACACGAACAAAGTGAAGACTCCGATTTTAGATTAGAGCAGATATTTGAGTTTTTATTTGAAAATGTTAAGGAGACGTTAGAAGATGGAGAAAATAATAATCACAGAGCCGACCTTCCTTCCTCTAAAACCCAACGATAAAGGACTCATAGGCATAGCCTCAGTAGTTTACAATAACTCCCTTTCTTTAAATTGCATTTCGGTTTATTTAAGACCCAATGGAGATTTAAGGTTGGTTTTCCCTATCAAAGTTTTACCCAATTCAAAAGAGATTAACGTTTATTATCCTATAAATAATGAGACCTATGAAGTTATTAAAAAAGCAATCGTTGATAAATATGTAGAGATAACCTCAAATTTACCTCAAATTTAAAAACAGCGAGGAAGATGTTATGAATGGTAAGAAGAATTTTGATAATCTTCGTGATTGTGTAAAACAGGCTCTTCTTAAGGGCTGTGAAAGGGGTCTTGAATTTAATAAAATGCGCCACGCAATAATTCTTGAACTAAAAAGGATAGGATACAATTCCTCTGAGATTAAAGATAAATTAATTGAATGGAATAGGAAATGCGAAAGACCATTCAGTTTAAGCGAGCAGAAGATTCAATTATTAGGCTATGTTGATTGGGTTGATAAACACCAATGTAAAATCGGATGCAAAGGACTTGAGGATTACTGTCTGGGAAAAGACAAATGCCAATTTTATCTAAAAACCTCATATCAAAACAGGCAAAAAACTCAACAGTTACCATTCAAGCTTGAAGAACTGGACAAATTTTTAACGGAAAGATACAAGGCTGAAGGATACCCAATGCTGCTAATAATAAAAGCACTAAGATTTTATCAGCAAGAAAAAGCAACGGGAGAAATAATTTTAATAGGTTACAGAGCATTGTCATCAATTATAAGGGACAGATATGGACACAATCTATTGCCTATGGATATCTTCAGAAAAATGAATTTTTTAATACAAGAAGGAGTTATTGAACGGGTGGTAAAAGGAAATGCTGGGATGTTCAATAAAAAAGCAAACGGATATAGATTTCTGAAGTGGATACCCCACATATAACCCATATTAACTTATATGTGTAACAGAGTAAAATAAACTAAAAAAGGAGATGATACACAATAATGAGTAACAATAAGATAACTCCGCTTAAGGCGATACGGAAGAATTGCCTTAATTGTTCTGGAGGTCAACCTTCAGAAGTAAGAAGGTGCAACATTGAAGATTGCCCTCTTCTTCCCTATCGTTTTGGCAAGAATCCAAACAGGAAGGGCATAGGCAGGCAAACTTCAAATCCTACACAAAAAAGTAATAGCTGAGTTAGGTATTTTTAAGCGAAAGGGGGCTCAAATGGGAAAAGATACGCTGATTGCGTCTTTTCAAAAAAACGCACTTGAGACGGTCAAAATTAAACTAACTGAGTTTAAGGGTAAAGAGCTTATAGATATAAGGGCTTGGGTTAAAGACTCCAGAACAAAAGCGGAGATACCTACTCCGAAAGGTCTAACCATTGGTATAGAACTTTTCAATGAACTCAAAGCAGGTATATTAAAACTTGGCAAGGCATTGGAGTAGTTGTCGGTAAAAGTCAGTAAAAGTTGGGAATTGTTGGTAAATATCGTATTTTTCCGCCCCTTAAAAAATAATATAATATAAATATTCCAAATTACCACAAAACGAAAGGGAAATATGGCAAAAGAGGTGAGGTTACTCACAAAGAAGATTTTGGCAATTGGTGATTCAAGGAAGCAGTTTAA
>JAGUXE010000235.1 GCA_020061995.1 Ignavibacteriales bacterium
GCTGCAATGATTCAAAATTAAATTGGATATCGTTTACGTTACTAACAAGTAGATCTTCAAAATTGTAAAGAGCTGCTTCATTTATATATGAACATGTTTCATCCACAATTTCAATTTTCAACTCACATTGATCTTCAACAAAAATGAAAACATCTCTAATCGAATCAATTCCTTTGTCTGTTACAAGGAGTATTTCCCAAGTAGCATAACAGTATTCAGGATTAATCTCATTTATATTCGGAACGTTTTGAAAATTTGTAAATACAACCGAGCTTCCAAGCTCTTTTATCTCGTTAATAAGTAGAAGTGGATTAGTTCCCGACAAAAAAATAGTTTGATCCGGTTTGAAGCGGACATAAAAAGCTGCTCTTTTTGCTTGTATAGCGGGCGTTAATGATAAACTTTGTGTTTCGGTTTCTTGGGGAGTTTCGATAACTGATTTAGATTTAAAATCTAAGATTATTCCTCGGAATCCATTTAATATCTCTTTGGTCTTTCCTTCATCAACACCTGCATTTATGTCATTAAGCATTGATGCAATTTGATCTCTTGCTAAAAGAGTTAGATCAATGATATGTTTAGAGATAGCGATTTCACCTTTACGAATATGATCATAAACATTTTCGATGTCGTGGGTAAACATTGTAATGTCATCATAACCAAACATACCCGATGAGCCTTTAATTGTATGCAAAGCTCTAAAGACTTTTGCAATTAATTCATTGTCATCCGGAACTTCTTCTAATTCAAGAAGAGAGGTTTCGAGTTCAGTAAGGAGCTCATTAGCTTCTTCCTTAAACGCTTGACGATGTGCATCAATCATCCGAGCACCTTTTTGATTACTGCTAATAATTGATCTTGTTTAAATGGTTTCACAATCCAACCGGTTGCACCCGCAGTTTTGCCTTCAACTTTTTTCTCGTTTTGGGATTCAGTTGTTAACATTATTATCGGAACAAATTTATTAAGAGCACTTGCCCTAACATTTCTGATTAATTCTATTCCATCCATATTTGGCATATTTAGATCTGTAACTATCATATCTACTTTCACACCGTTTAGTTTATTTAGCGCATCTTTTCCATCGCATGCTTCAATAACATCAAAACCGGCTTCTTTGAGAGTAAAAGAAACCATTTGTCTAACACTTGCCGAATCATCAACGGTCATTATTATTTTACCCATTTTGTCCTCTATTTATCTTCGGTTGATAATGAAAAATCTAGTTTGGAAAGGAGCAGATAGTCCCCGGAATTTTTTAATCGATTAATAAAATCATCGGGTTGATTACCAACAAATGAGACTTTCTTGTTTTGTAATGAAGCAGTTTTAAATAGTGAGTGAAGAATTTGAATGTATGAGATATCAAATTCATCTGATCTTTCATGGTTAATAACCAATTCATTCACTGCATCTAATGAGGTTTTAAATTGCGAATGCAATTCAGTAATATTTTGAAGAGTCATTTGCCCTGTTAGGGTGAGTGTTCCCTTCTGCTCATCCGTTAATTGAAAATCAATCATTTTTATATTCTCCATTTAAAATAATTCCACATTATCACCGAATTCATTATCGCCGCTCTCTTCGTTTTTGCTTGGCTCTTGGTAACCAAATGACTCAAACTCATCGGAATAATTTATATGCACATTTCTTTCGCTTTGCATTGTATATCTTTTTAGAAGATCTTTGGTGTTGTGATATTTATTGTTCGATATATCGGGGACCAACTTTATGTTATTCAGTATCTGTTCAAAAATTTTTAAAATATCATCTGAAGAGACTTGAACTGTTTTATGAACCGTAATTTCACTGAGTGAGGAATTAATTTCCCGATTTAGTTTATCTACTTTATTCTTTAATGATTCTAAAAGAGAAGCCGCATTATTTTCCATCGAAGAAATTGCTGAAAGTAGCCCACCAATTTTCTGTTGTGTTATTGAAAGATTGTGTTTCTTATTATTCTCAATTACCTGTTCTTCGCTTTTTTTCAGATTTTCTGAAACATGCCCAATCTCGATTAATATTTCGGATGTAGTCGCAGTTTGTATTTTTGCTTCAATCGATAATTTTTGAATCGCTTCAGAAAGGACACCCAATGCTGATCCGTTTAATCCTGTATGAGCAGCTTTAACTCTTGCATTAAGAGCAATTATCTCTATTTCCGTCCCTATATCTTCAATTTGTTGAATGTACTTAGTTAGGTCATCAACGATATTGATTACAGATTTAATGGATGCGGTTAATTCATCGGTAATTTCTTCGTTTTTTGCAAGTCCGCTAAGAATAATGTTCAATTCGTTTTCAATGGCATTCAGAGGAGTTGTGTCGTTATTTTTATCTGTTAATATTAAACCGGAAGTTTTATTTAGTACATCTCCTACATGATCTTCAACATTTCCAAGATTGTTTATTATGTCTGCTACAGCTTTATTAAATTCGTTGTTAGAGTTACTTACTTGTGCAACTTGTAGTTCACAGACATCATAAATGAAGCCGAGCTCAGCTTTACTTTCATCACTTTCCAATTCGTTGCATGTTTTGCATCTTTCCATTAATTCGAGAACAGCTTCGCTCACATGTTCCATTTGCTGCCGTGTTATATCATGAAATTGAATAGATGTAACAATCTCACTTATATTTTTAGTGATTTTTGAAAAACTATTCATAACATCACTAACCTTACCGGAGCATTCATTGTATTTTGAATTAAAAGCATCCAGCGTGGTTGTTGTATTTTTAAGGATAAGATTTGACTGTGTTAATTGTGTTTTTTCAAGCTTGTTAAGGTCTGATGCGGTTTTGGAGATTACTTTTGTTAATGATTCGGCTTTGTTAGTAATAATCGCGGCTTTTTCGCTTATCATAATTGAAAGTCTATCAACCGTATCAGCTAAAGCATTGAAACCCATATCATCATTACCAAGTCTTGCACTTTCGATCTTTGTTGAAATGCCAAGCATGCGTAAATGTTTAACAATTCTTTTGAATCCGCTAAGTTCATCACTAACAGAATGAATGCTTTCTAATATTTTCAACAATTCTACTTCATCAGATTTTATTGTGATTGCGGATTTAGAAAGATAATCGCTGAATTCTTTAAGCAGTATATTGAGTTCATTGATTCCGTTATTCAAAATATCTTCAGACATCGAGTTTGCAGTTCGGGAAGCGATATCGGTTATAGTTCTTGAATCCGACAGGAATGACTGGAGTTTTGAACCAATTTGTAAAAATTCCTTTTCTGTAGTCCCGGTCAGAATTGAGATTTTGTGGTCAACTGCTGAAAATTTGTTGTGAATAATATCCGGTTCGAAAAATGCCATTTTATCTTTTCGTTTTTATTCTAAAAACTTTAAATATGATTAACGCAGAATAATCCGTAACTAATATTCGATTATTTCCGGTTTTATTGAATGGCTATAACTAACCGTTTTATATACCTATTTATAGGTATATTAAAAATTGTTGAAATGTGTGTGGAGTTAGTCGGTAATTAAACCTTCTTTGAGGGCGTAATGAACAAGTTCCGCGGTGTTTTTTTGACCAAGTTTCTCAAGAATATTTTTTCTGTGCTTACCCACAGTAAAATAACTTATAAATAGGGTTTCAGCAATTTGCTGACTTGTTAATCCCTTGGTTATAAGTTTAAGAATTTCCGTTTCTCGACTCGTTAAATGAGGTTTTTTGGGTTCGTGAGTTTTATGAATAGTTTGTTGTAATGATTTTAAAGCAATTTTGGAAACTTTCTCATTGAAATAGTCTTCCCCGATAGAAATTTTTTTTATAACAGTGATTAATTCATCCATGTCTGCCATTTTAAATAAATAGCCGTTTGCCCCCGAAAGCATAGCGTCAACTATTATATCATCTTGTTCATACATCGTAAGGAATAAAATTTTCATTTTATTGTTGGTAGTTCTGATTTTTCGAGTAACTTCTATTCCGCTTAACCCGGGCATGTTGATATCAAGAATTAGAATATCGGGATTTAATTGTTCGACAAGTTCAAGAGTTTTAAATCCATTATCTGCTTCACCAACAATTTCCAAAGAACTATCCGTTTTAAGAACTAATTTCAAACCATCTCGTAATATGGCATGATCATCGGCAATAAAGATTTTGATTTTATTCATCGCTTGCACTAACCGGAATTATGATTGAAATTTCAGTCCCTTTACCGGGCTCCGATTCAATATTAAACGAACCATCTAATATTTCCACCCGCTCTCTCATACTTACCAAGCCAAAAGATTTAGGTCGCTTAGGATCACCAACCTGTGAAACATTGAAACCGATTCCTTTATCATTAATAATAATACTTAATATATCACTATTCAAATAAATAATTACATCGGCGGTTTTAGATTTTGAATGCTTAACAATATTATTAATTGCTTCTTGAACAACTCTGAAAACCGTTAATTCATGTTTTGGATTTAAACGTCTGAGGAGCCCATGATTAATCAAATTAAAGAGAATCCCTGTAGATTCATTCATCGATTGACACAAAGATTTAAGTGCTGTAACTAAACCATACTTGTCTAAAAATGATGGGTGTAACGAAAAAATTATGTTTTTAATTTCGCTATTAGCATCGCCAATTAAAGTTTTTGCTGTTATAAGTGGATGTAAATCGTCTCTATTCCCTTTTTCGAATACTTCGAGGTTGATCTTGATTGCAGACAAAATTTGTCCGAGTCCGTCATGAAGTTCTCGTGAAATTCGATTCCGTTCTATTTCTAACTTTTCAAAAATGAGTGAGGAGGTAATCTTTTGTTCACGTAAGGCAAGATTAGCTTCTTCCGCTATTGCATGATCCGTAATATCTTCCACCAAATTTACGATTCTAAAAACATTTCCTGTATCATTAATTACTGCATAGAAATGAAGTATAAAAAGATGTCCCTCGTCCTTCCCTTCAAACGAAAGTTCTTCTTTATCAAAATAAAGGGGTTTTGTAGAAAAACTTCCCCCTTTTTCAAAAACTTCTTTTAACTTTTCTAAATATCCATAACGGATCAGAATCGGATCATTAAAAACAGAATAATTTTCTGATTCAAGTTCATCAACCGTTTTAATCCATATTTTTGAACAAGCTCTATTTTTATAAATGACATTTCCATCCATATTATAAAGGTTTATTCCGATTGGGAGTTGGTTTATCAACTGAGTAAGCTCAACAGTTCTTTCTTCTACTCTTCTTTCTAACTCAGCTTGATATTTCCTGATTACACTTTCAGATTCTCTTCTTAAAGTTATATCACGAATAATTAATGTGAATTGTGATTTACTTTTTGTTTCCCATTGAGAAAACGATAACTCAACAGGAAAATCAGTCCCCTCCTTTTTTCTAGCCAATAATTCCATCGTATTAGTTGTTACAACTTTTCCGACTTCTAAAAATTTTTTAATCCCCTCTTTAAGATGATTAACAAAAACATCCGGAAGAATTTTTTTTATTGAACTTCCAACTATCTCGGCTTCATAATATCCGAAAAGCTCAATCGCTTTATTATTGACTGATGTTACAATTCCGTTTTCATCTAGAGTTAGTACCCCATCGGTTGCAGTAAGAACAAGAGTGCGATATCTGAGTTCACTCTCAGCAAGTTGCCTTTCCATTTTTGCTTTGTAGAGTGCAATTTCGAGTGTGGTTTTAATCTCTTTAGCTTCAAATGGTTTTATAATAAACCCAAGAGGTTCTGTTAATTTTGCTTTTGCAATTGTGGCGTCGTCGGTATGTGCGGTTAAGAAAATAACACGAAGATCATAATCCCGTTTTAATATTTCAGCAGCAGTAATACCTGTTGTATTTCCTCTCAAAATAATATCCATTAGAACAAGATCAGGTTTTGTATCTGAAGCAAGTTTAATACACTCTTCAGCTGTGGCGGCAATTCCAACTACTTGATAACCAAATGAGATTATTCTGTTTTTGATATCAAGAGCAATAACCGCTTCATCCTCTGCTATCAAAACTCTTGCGATATTCATAACTCATTTCTTTAAATTGTAATTGGATTTTTGAAAGTAATGCTCTACCAATAACTGATGTTCGGAGTGACTTGAAACTTAAATACTATACTGCATTTTCATAGCCAATACTAAGTCCAATATTATTGTTGGCTTCACCTGTAAAACTAATGTTTATTTCAGTACTATTTCTAGAATTCCTTTTTTCATCTACTTCTCTGTTTTCAGTTTTATTCAGAAAAAGGTCTGCTTCATTAAAAATCTGAATAAGTTTTTCTTGAGTACAATCTGAAATCAAAGTTAGAAGATCTTTATATGAAATAGTTGTCCCATCAAGATTATCAAGACTAATATCTTTTTCAATAAAAAGTTGTATAAGAAGACGCGTTTTACTGTCAGCCTCAATAAGTGATGAAATTGAGTCTCTTTTCCAATTACTATATAAAAAATCTCTTTCAATATTAGCAGGTAACTCAATCCGATCATTTTCGCGCAACTTCTGTTGAATAAAATGAAGTAATTTCTCAGCAATATTGTCTTTGAAAATCTCTTTGATCAAAATATAATTATCAACCTTATCAAACAGAGCTTCATTAAAGTATCTGATAAACTGATGTCTTACCTTAGTTTTTTTGATCGCTCCGTTAAAGTATGTCTGGACCACATTATCTTTAAGCATCTCTTCACGAAGAAGGAATATGCCTTTGAAATTTTTTTCAGGATTGTTTTTAACTTTTTGTGCTAAAATTTTTTCGTTTAGAATTTCTTGTTTCTCTGTTACAAGAATATATTGGGGCTTCCTTTCGATATAAATTGTGAGCCCCTCAACACAATTAGGAGCCTCAATTACGTTAAAATTTTCAAAAAGCATTGAATGGACAGATTGACGGAATGCGGGATCTTTATCAATTAATAGTATGGAATCTTTTTTAGAATCGTAATGATCAATTCCTTTACTCTCATTTTTGCTAAGTCGAGCTTGATTTAGAACATGTTTAATACGAGCAGGAGCCGTTGAAAAATTTATTGGTTTCAGTAAATAGTCCGAGATACCTTTAGTCACTAAATTACTAACACTAGCTTTATCATTCATAGCCGTAAGAATAATTACAGGAAGATCAGCGATTCTTTCATTGCCCCTAATTGCTTGTAGCGTTTCAATCCCATTCATCACCGGCATTGAAACATCCAAAAGGACTAAATCGGGGAGTTCTATTTCCAATTTTTTTAGAGCTTCAAGCCCATTTTTTGCGGTGCTAATTTCACATTGGAAATGTTTTGTTAATAATCTTTTAATGACAAGTTGAATTGTGTCATCATCTTCCACAACTAAAAATCTGTACATCACATCACCATAATTATTTATATCTACAAACTTACTAACTTTAGGAAAATTTATCTTTATATTTCTTTAAGGTAAAAGTAAAGGTTGAACCTTTTCCCTTTTGACTTTGCAGACTAATTTTTCCCCATTGCAATTCTACCATATCTTTACAAAGCAGTAAACCGAATCCTGTCCCTTTTTCGTCATTTGTTCCTGGAGTTGTAAAACCGGAATCTAATCTAAAGAGTAGTTTTTTATCTTCTTCAGAGATTCCCATACCCCAATCTTGAATATGAATAAATACCTCTTCACCTTTTTCTTCGCAACTAATTTCAATTCGACTACCGGAATATGAGAACTTTATTGCATTTGAAATTAAGTTTTCAAGAATCGAATTAAGGATTTTTTCGTCTGCATAAACTAAAACTGCATTATTAATTCTATTTATAACTGTGATTTTTTTGTTATCAGCATATGCAAAAAGCAAATTTATGGAATATAAAACCGACTCAAACAAATCAATTTTATCGGGATTGAATTCCAATTTACCCGTCTGTAATCTTGACCAGTTCAGAAGATTTTCGACAAGTTTAAAAAGATTTTTTGTGGAACTATTAATGTTATTCAAAAAGGACTTGATTGATTCTTTGTCCAGTTCATCGAATTCTTCAAGTAGAATGTTAGAAATTCCTATTAACCCATGAAAAGGGCTTCGCAAATCATGAGCAACTATAGAAAAAAACTTATCTTTGCTTGCATTTAAGTTTTTAAGTTGATATTCCGATTCTTGTAATTTATAGTTAATAACAGATAACTCTTCAGCCTTATCTTCCAATAATTTTTTATGAGTTTGCAGTTCTTCTATAAAAGTATGAATCGCTCTTTCCGCATCTTTTCTTTCCGTTATGTCAAAACATGAGCCTACAAATCCAAGGAATTGTGAATCTTTGGTAAAGCGCGGTGTTGCTATCTCTACTATCCAACGATAGTCGCCCATTCTATTTTTAAAGCGGTATTCGATTTCGTACTTTTCTCTCTTTAAATATGCATCCCGATTTGCTTTAATAAAAACATCAGAATCTTGTGGATGAATGCGCGATATCCAACTTTCAATATTCAACTCATTGAGATTCATTCCCAGATAATCTAAGAGAGTTTTATTGATATAAGTCATCGTATTTTCGACAGAGGTTATCCAGACGAATTGCGGTAAGGTGTCGGCAAGCAATCTGAACCTTTCTTCACTCTCCTTTAATTTTTGTTCGGTAAAAATTCTTTCGGTTATATTTTTCAGAAAAACCGTTAAACCTTTTTCATGCGGATGAGCATTAACTTCAAAATATTGTTCGTTATCATTTAAAATAACTTTATAAATGAATGCACTGGTATCACCAGAGACCATGGTATTTATGTAAAAATGATCGAGAGGTGTCCCCTTGATATCGTTAAAAATTTCATAAATATTTTTACCGATTACGTTAGTGTAGTAATAACCAAATAAGTCTTCAGATTGTTTATTCCAGTATGTAAAATTAAAATTGGAATCGAATGAAAAGAAAACATCTTTAATGCTCTCGGCTAAATGTTTATATCTTTCCTTACTTTTACTCAACTCTAAAGAAGCTTTTTTTTGATCGGTTATATTTTCAATAATTCCTATAAATTGGTCAGACTGAGATATCGTCAAATTTTTCGGACTGAGATGTAACCTTGCCCAAAGAATTTTACCCTTCTTTGTTACATATCGTTTCTCAATAACAATAGGTTCTAATGAGCGAATACCAATCGTTACATCTTCAATTTCTTTGCTCAAATCTTCGTGAAAGGTAATATCTTTCAATGTTAATTTAGTAAGTTCTTGGCGGGTGTAACC
>JAGUXE010000377.1 GCA_020061995.1 Ignavibacteriales bacterium
GTAGTTTTTGTTTTTTGTTCATTGTTTTACCATCTGATGGAGAATAAAACAATGAACAAAAAACAAAAACTACTCGTAACCTTTCCAAATCCTAAACCGGAAAGGAATTATATTATTGAGCATGTCCAACCGGAATTTACTTCGGTTTGCCCCGTTACCGGGCAGCCCGATTTTGCTAAGATAACGCTCTCCTATATTCCCGATAATTTATGTGTTGAGTTAAAGAGCTATAAGTTTTACTTGCAATCTTATCGTAATGACGGGATCTATTTTGAGGCAGTAACAAACAAAATACTCGACGATTTAGTTGAAGTAATTCAACCTAGAACAATGAGATTAATAGCTGAATTCAATATTCGCGGAGGTATATCTTCTTTGATTGAAGCAGAATATCAGTCCCCTGAATTCGATGATGTTTTTATCGATTGAGTTTATTAAGTAACCATTTCGATTTCTAAATATTTTTTTATGAATGACTTAAAACAACAATTCAAAGAACGAAGAGACAAACTTTTTCATTTTAGCCCTGTTGTACATGACTCACTTCAGTTTTCAATAGACTACAGTTTGTTGGTTGAAGAGATAATTCGTGCAGCTGCCGATACTAAGCAATACAGTTTCGCACTTGCTTCATGCGGTAGTTTCAGCAGAAGAGAACTTGCTCCTTATTCTGATATCGACATTATGTTTATTGTTGATTCTATTGAAGAAGCTGAAGAAGATATCAAAACACTCATAACCCGTTTTTGGGATTGCGGAATTGAAGTTTCACATACGATTCGTGAGTTTAAGGATATTCAAAAGTATTTGGAAGACGATCTACATACATTTACACAATTTTTTGAGACAAGATTTCTGCTGGGTCGTCAAGAAGTTTACATTGAGTGGAATAAAACACTTTCCAAAGCATTAACACCATCGGTTAAGCGTGTATTATTGGAAGCATTTATCGAAGATGCAGAATTCCGCTATGTGAAATATGGAAATTCGCCCAAAGTGATTGAGCCAAACGTAAAACAATCAGCCGGGGGACTTCGTGATTTACAATTGATTGAGTGGTTATACACACTCAACAAACAGATTCTTCTTGATAAGCAATCAGAAAAAACACAAAGTGAAGCATTCATCGAATTATTGCACGATGAAAATTTTACATCCGCAAAAGAGTGTGCCCGATTGTTAGACGGCTTTCGTTATATTCAGATGGTGCGCTCCCTTCTTCATTTAATATACAAACAAAAAAACGACAGACTTGAATTCCCAGATCAAATAAAAATCACCAAAATTTTAGGTTATAAAAAAGAAGGTTATCAAAAATTCATGAAAGAATATTTTGAAGCCTCTAATGTGGTTTACCGTTTCAATCGCTCATTCTTAAAAAAAATTAGAAAAGTTATAGCCGGATATCTTCCCGAATCATTAGCTGTTGATATTGATGATGATTTTTATTTGATGGGGGATATAATTTATATCCGTAATTACAGAAAACTATCAATGTCTGATATCCTTCGCGGCTTTTATTATCGCGGGTATCATAATGGTCACTTCGATGAACATTTACGTTCGGCTATAGTTGAAAGTCTCGATTCTATTGAGGTGCAAAGCGATTCTGAATCATCCGTCTTTTTCCGAGAACTTCTGTGTTTACCGCATAATGTCGGAAAAACTATTTCAATTATGAATGAACTCGGTGTACTGCAAGTGTTTTTAACCGAGTTTGCTGAACTGAATGGATTTATCCAACATGGTGTTTATCATTGCTATACAGCTGATGAACATACGTTAGTAACAATTCTAAATGTAGAAAAACTTGCACATGATACCTCACAACTCGGGAAAATCTTTAACAATCTAAAGAGAAGAGATATTCTTTATCTCGCATTATTGTTTCATGATATTGCAAAACCGATAAACATTTCAGGACATGAAATAATTGGGGCTGAAATGGCTGAATCGATTATGAACCGTTTGGGTTATAACGATGAAGAAGTTGAACTTGTTACTTTTTTAGTAAGAAATCATTTGTTGATGGAGCAAGTTGCTTTTAGAAGAAACCTAAATGATCCGGAGACTCTAAATAACTTTATTTCGAATTTTAATTCAAGAGATAAACTTGATCTTCTTTATCTTTTGACTTATGCTGATCTTTCGGCTGTTAATCCTGCTTTGTGGACATCATGGAAGCATGACCTTCTGGATGAACTTTACCGAAAAACTTCTGCCATGATTGAAGACCAACTAAGCGGTGAAGAACTCCTTATTAGTTCAACTTATTTCGTTCCAAAAGATATTACAAAACACTCTAACACAATTTCAGAGTTTCATGTTCAAGATCATATCGATTCAATAAACGAACTTGGTTATATTACCCAATTCACAGATGAAGAAATTGCCCGACATATTGAAGAAATAAATTTGGGTGTTCCGGTTTCGGTTCTTTTTAAGGAATTGGAAAATTTTACTAATATTACTGTTATTGCAAAAGATTCTCCATTTTTATTATCGAAACTTTGTGGTGTTTTATCAATTAACGATGCAAATATTCACGATGCAAAAATCTTTACTCGTAAAGATGGAGTTGTAATCGATAATTTTAATGTAACTGATTTCAGAACTCACAAAAAATTGCCGATTGAACGTTTCCCGAAAATTGAAGAAGATTTTAATGGTGTAATTTCAGGGCTAATTCAGTTGACTACCGAAATCAAAAGAATGAAATCGAGATGGTGGAGAATAGAGAATAAATTCTTCAAACGTCCTGGGCAAGTCCGCATTAAATTTGAAGTTCAGGAAAAATATACGATTATCGATATCTATTCCCCCGATCGACTTGGATTTTTATACCAGGTTACCGGAAAAATGAATGAACTCGGTCTACGAATTTACTTTGCAAAAATTGCAACCAAGGGGGATGAGATTGTAGACGCTTTTTATGTCTTAGATCAAAAGAATAAGCAAGTTTCGAAAAATTATTATTCGTTTATAGAGACTGAGTTACGAGAAGCAATAACACAAATTTTGTAATACTTTTTATTAAGTGGAATGTAAATTTATTAAGACCTACTCAAAACCGTCATTCCTGATATAATCAGGAATCTAGCCTCTGGAAAATCAATTAAAAAACTGAATCGAGTTCAAACTAGGAATACTTTAATTTTGAACGAACCTTTTATGTGCTAATCAAAATCGATGGTATTTTATCTTAATAGAACCAACTGTTAACAATAGACAAGTATTGCCAGAAACAAACTTTTTCAATATTGATAACAATTTCTACAATGTAAGAAGAATAGGTGACGAGTTGTTCAACAACTTAATTAAATCGGGGGATTTAGTATTATATATTACGGTATAATTTTTGTTTAACTCCCATCGAAATAACTAATTCAAAAAAAAATAGGGGAACCTATTATGAAAAAATCTGTACTATTGCTTCTCGTTATTGCCTTTGCTATTAATCTTAATGCGCAAAGAGCAGTACTTAAAACCGAAGCTGTCTCCCCACATCAATTGACAACTTTAGGACTTACAACTTCAACAAATTCAGTTTCTCAAGGGTTACGAGTATTTCCTAACAATACTTACATTTACCTTTCTCCTCTTAATCTTCCGGAAACTACGCCGGTATTAACTGCTGTTTATACATTCGATCAAAAACCGGGTGGTTCAACTGCAGAATTTACTACATTCAATACCAACTGGGCTTACTTCAAGGCTGATGTAGTTGGTGAATATAAGGTTAAATTAACAATCACCACTTCTGCCGGAACCGATGATACAACTTTCAGTTATTTTGCTGGAAATTATGTAGGCGTTGGAAATTTTGATGGTGTTGCAGGTAACTTTCCAAAATGTATGACTTGCCACGCATCAGATCCTAAATTCTCAAGTATCTTTGACAAATGGAAAGTTTCCGGTCATGGAACAACATTTAAGGAAATGCTAACTTCAGGTTCAACTCATTTTAGTGCTAACTGTTTTAAATGTCATACTACAGGTTCAGATCACAATGCTACTGCTTCAAATACAGGCTTTGATGATTTAGCCGCTACACTTGGTTACACTTATTCTGGGACACCAAATGCAGGAAAATGGGATTCATTAAAAACCAGTTTCCCTGGTTTAGTTAACCATGCAACAATTGGTTGCGAAAGTTGCCACGGACCAGGTTCTGTTCACGCTACAATGGGTGCTAATAAAAATAATATAGCAATTGATTATGGTACAGGAACTTGTGCAAAATGTCATGACGCTCCTTGGAGATATAACACGGTAAATGAATTTGAAAATTCATTACACGCTGATGCAGTTTATGAAGGCAGTGCTACCCGTGCACTTCCTTCACACGATTTACAACAATGTATGCGTTGCCATGACGGTTCAGGATATGTCCTTTATACAAAAGGAATTACTACAACCACACCAATTGCACCTACAACAGCAGACCATCATATTATTGGTTGCGCAACTTGCCACGATCCTCATGGAAATAGCTATACAGCTTCATTACGCCAAGCACCTACAACAGGTGATACACTTGGAAACGCTTTTAATTATACAGCTATAGGCGGAACCGGCCAAACATGTATGAGCTGCCATAAGGGTCGCAGAAATAGCGCAACTTATGTTGTTGGTACAACTGTTAATTCTACCTGGGGTCCTCACTATTCAACACAGGCAGACGTTCTTTTCGGACAAAATGCTGCGATGTTTGATGAAACTCCATTCATTTCAGGTAATCATAAATATATTGCCAACACTTGCGTTGACTGTCATATGACTGCAACACCTGATACCGGTAATGTAAATAGAAGTAAAGTTGGCGGTCACAGCTTTAATATCGTAAATAAAGATAACGGATATGCCCACTTAACAGGTTGCGTATCATGCCACGGACCGGTAAATAGTTTAGCAGATTTCGTTGCTTCTTCTGATTATGATGGTGACGGAACAGTTGAACCAATTCAGGCTGAAGTTGAAGGTTTGATGCAAAGATTAAGAATTGCTCTTCCTCCTGTAGGATACGATTCGATCTCTGTAACTCAAATTACAGCATTAAACGATCTTACAATTAGAAAAGCTTATTTTAATTATCGTATGATTTATGGCGATGCAAGTCATGGTATGCACAATGCAAAATTCACAGTTAATGTTTTAACAAAATCAATTCTTGCAATCGGCGGGGTTATTCCTGTTGAATTAACTTCTTTTGAAGCAGTTCAAAACAATAATATGGTTACATTAAAGTGGGAAACCGCTACTGAAACCAATAATAA
>JAGUXE010000273.1 GCA_020061995.1 Ignavibacteriales bacterium
GAGAAACACACTAACTATATCTTATTCGGGGACATACGGAAGATGAATAATTACAAATATTATCCTGCACTCGTTAGTGCATTTGCAGCTGCTGTTTTAACAACTATCCCAGGATTAAAAAGTTTTGCTTGTTGTTTAATTGTTCCTGCTGCATCAGTTTTGGCGCTTTACCTAGATCAAAAATTCAATTCTTCTGAAAAACAAATCACTTCGAATAAAGCAATGCTTGTGGGACTTATCACTGGAGTGCTAATTGCATTTTTCAGTTCATCACTGGAAATATTTATTACTTTCATATTAAAATCTAATGAACTAACTCTGACTCTTCCTGAATTAGAGGTGATAATATCTCAAATGGAGTTAGGAAATATTTCAGAGGAAATTGTTGAAATGCTTCGAAATATTTCAAAAGAGATTACTGAATCGGGCTTCTCAGCACAGTTCACATTTTTCTTAATCACAAGTAATTTAATTACAAATGCAATATTTGGTTTTCTTGGTGGTTTATTAGGGATGGCAATATTGAACAAACAAAATAGCAATAAGGAATTGTAGAAGAATGATTACAGCTTTTATTTTCTTCATTCATCTGTATTTTTCATTGTTGGTTTATACAAAAAAGTGGCAAACAGAAGGATTATCTTCAGGATTTACAAACTTAGCTTTGATTGGAATTTTATTCGCCGTAGGATGGTCAATAACAGGTTTATTCGCAAAACTGCTTATGGAACCAGAAGGATTTGGAATCTATTTTGACCGTGACACTTTTTCTCTTACACTATTAACTATAGCTGAATTCTTCTTTTATAAAATGTACTTTAAAGACACATTCTTTATTGAAGACGATAAGGAAACACTATAACTGCAGTTTGTTCACCTTGTGCCTGATTTTTGGGTAATGGTTCAAATTTCCATTGACGTAAAGAATTTATAGCAGCATTTTCTAGTTGTGTATCAGCTTTGGTTAGCGGAAATATTGTCCCAACCGTTCCATCTGCTAAAATTGCAAAACGAAGTCTTATATCAATTTCTTTATTTACACCCGGAGGATATGCAGGAAGCGAATAACTATAAATCCGACGCTTCCCTTTTCCACCCCAATCAATATCGAAACCAAAACTACCGTCACCTGTGCTTTTATTTCCTTTACTATCACTGGATGTTTTAGATATTGCATTTTCGTTTTTTGTTCCTGTTTTATCCTCACTAATTTTTTTATCATCTTTTTTTGATGTTGCTGAAATCTCATTCTCAAAACTATTTTTAGCGATTGGTAAAGTTACTTCTTTAACATTTTCATCATTTTTTGTTGACTGTTCAGTGTCTTCAGAATTCGCAGCTCTCTCCGATTCTTCTAAAAGAGTTCCAACCGCACCTGAAGCGCCAAGTGTGCCACTTGTACCAAATCCAATCTCAACAAACTCTGTTGGTGGATATTCGATGTTTATCTTTATAAGATAAAAGATGAATAATAACAGAAGATGTAAAAAGATGGAAAGTGAAAAGGATAAATTTCTTGTTGTTGTAATTGTCATTCTCTACTATGATTTAACACTTATAATTTTTCTTTTTCCGTTTCGATAGTAAATTTATCGATACCTGTCCCGCGTGCCGCATCAATCACTTTAATTACTAAATCAACAGGGACATCTTTATCTGACCGTATAATTAAATTACTCTCTAAGTTTTGTTCTTTCTGAATACTCAATTTTGCTCCTAACTCATCAATAGCAGTCGGTTCGCTTCCGAGATAGACTGTGCCGGATGAGGTTATCGATACTATTAATCTAGAAGGTGATGTTTGTTCATTATTTTTCGCTCCGGGTAATTTAACTTTAACCCCTGTTTGTATAACAAATTGAGAAGTCAATAAGAAGAAAATTAACAAGAGCATAACAATATCAGTTAAAGAAGAATAACTGAAAGATGCTAACGGTTTATTTGATGTTTCAAATTTCATTTATTCAACCTTACAATTCTATTTCAAATTCATCATCATCCTTAACACCTGATGAAACTTCCTGCATAGTATCCAATACGTCTGTCGAAATTACTTCCATATCATGAACAAGTTTTGTTACTGAACTCAAAAAATAGTTATAGAACATTAAAGCCAGAATACCGACTCCGAGTCCGAAGGCAGTTGTAATTAATGCTTCCCAAATACCGCCCGCTAAATCACTTGGATTTGCAGCACCTTGTAAATCTTCAATCCTCATAAATGCCGAAATCATACCGGTAACAGTTCCTAGAAAACCTAGTAACGGAGCAACTCCAGAGACTGTCGCTAAAACTGATAAACCTTTTTCTAACTTAACGATTTCTTGCTTACCTGCATTTTCGATAGCTTCCTTCACACGTTCATGACCTAATTTATATTTTTTTAACGCTTTTCTAACAATATTGGCGGCAGGGGATCTCTCTTCCATACAATATGAAACAGCACCCGATACATCTTTCTTTCTTAGTAAACCTCGAATTTTAATTAAAAATGAAGGTGCGTTTATTTTGGCTTTTCTTAATACGATGTAACGATCGATTGCCATTGCAAAACCAATTATTGATAAAAGCAAAATTGGCCACATTAAAAATCCGCCTTTTAAAAAAATAGCTAATAAATCCATATTCTTTCCTTGATTATCTGTTTTGTAATAAAAATTTTTCAGCTTCATCAGCTGATGTGAACCCTGTTATTCTAACCCTATACCAAATTCCGCGACCAGGTATTTGCGCTTCTACTAATAATGCTTGTCTTCCCGATTTCAAAAACTTTGCCACCTCGCTTTGAGCCTTGGATTTAGCTTTCCATGATGAAACTTGAACCGAATAATAATTACCATCTTGAAAAACATTTTCTGATATCTTTTTTTCTATCGTCGAAGACTGCTTTGGTTTTTCTGATCCAATTTTTTCTTTTATCGGGACTTGAACATCTTTCGGTTTACTATTTTCAGAAATTAATTCTGTTCTATTGGTATTAGACTTCTGATTCAGAACATTACCGGGATTTTGCTTCGAAAAGATATTGTTGATTTCAGTTTCGTTTTGGGGAATTGAGCTATTCCCTGAAATTTCTGATGTAATTTCTACATCTGGCAATTTTATTTCATTGTTATTAAATTCTTCATCAACTTGTTGCTTAAGATAGGGATAGTTTACCGGTATTTCATAATCTCTTTCTATAGTTACGGGATTTGAAATATACTTCACATCAGTCGTGGTTTGTTCAATATTCAAGCCGATCCAAGCAGGTATGCCGTAGAATTTATAATATAAAAAACCGGTAATACATATTATTCCAAATATCGCAATTAGATTAACAAATTGACGTAGGTTACTTTTCCTTGTTTTTGGTTCTTCATTTACATTAGATTCTAAAACTGCTGCAGTTTCATTATTATAAACATGAGGTAATTCTCTAGCAGAAGCATATTCATCATTTTTGTAAGGTGTCGGTTTGAATTCATATGGGGAGTCATTCTTAAACTCTTCTTCTATTTTCTCAGGAGATGAATAAATCTCAAACTTGTCACCACTATTTTTTTCTTCATTTTTATGTGCTTCGAGAATAGCTGCAATTTCGTCTTCTTCTGCAGTTCTTTCAGGATTATAATAAAAGTCATCAATATTAAAATTATTGTTCTCTTTTGTCACCTCAACAAAACTGTCATCTTCAATTTCATTTGTAAGTCGTTTCCAAGCATCATCTTCTGAGTCATAATCTTTATGGGGCTCGTCATATTCGGATAAATCAATTCCGCTAATGTCAATATTGAGTTCTTGAGTTCTCGACTTTACAGGCTTATAATCATCGTAAATTGAATCTTCATAATTAGTTTCAGGTTTTTTATTTACAATTTGATCGTCGTCAATTGACTGCCAAAATTCTTGTGTCTGAGTAAGTAAAGTGTCTTCATCTGCTGGAATTACTTCTTGATCAAGTATACCAGCCTGAATTTCATTATCAAGAAAAGCTTTTTCGATATGAGACTCAGATTTTTCTTCATCAATGAAAGATTTCGACTTACCTCCACCAAAATCCCAGGTCGAATAAATATCATCAAGATCTTTATCATTTATTGAGGTCAGATTGGTAATTTCAATTCCCTCTTTACTCTCCTCTACATTCAGAATCTCATTTTCATCAAATTCATCTTGCCAAGTTTGTCCAAAGTCCCAGGAGATTTCATCAGAAAAATCGGTTTCATTGAATAGATCAATCTGCTTAGAAAGAACTGGTGCTAGAAGTGATTCATCTGTTGAAGAATTATTTTCAATATCTTTTGAAAGATTATTTGACTCAGAAAATTGAAATTGATTGCGAATTATTTCTGAGTTGTTTATTAATTTTTCAACCTTTGAATCAATAATAAAATTAATTTCAGAACCGCTATAAAGAGAGTATAAATCAGCTTTATCGTCTACACGGAGAGGTATAATTGGTTTTCCGATACTTATTGAAAATGAAGCATCAATTTCAGATATCTTTTCTTTTTTAGATTCAGGTATTCCGAAAAGTAATTCAGTCCCTCCATCACCAAAGAAATAATCATCGTTAAAAACGATTACACTTGATGAATTTGAAAGGGTTTTATTGAATTCATTATGCAAATCTTTTACTCTAAAAGCACCTATTCCCGCAATCTTAAAGACATCTTCATAAGAGAGAATAGATGAGAGACGCCTAAGCAAAGTTTCCATAAAAACTTTAGCTTCTTGCTCAGGCACAGCAGCAAAACGAATTATTTTTTTTACAAGTTCGGTTCTTGTCATTAACTTAATTTAATTTTCAATTTATCAATGCAATAATAACAAATATTTTTACCAATTATAATTTAGCCCGGCCATGATATTAAGCGGAGGTTCTAAATAATTTCTCCATCTATAGGCATTTTGATTCAACAAATTATCTGCTTCAATTGTAATGTTGATGTTGTCATATAACGGATAATATAATTTCAACCCAAGATTAAATGTCGGCTCAATTGAAATGCTATTTCCTAAATCAGCATACATTTTTGAACTGAATTTCAATTTTGCTTCAAGAGTAATATCATAAGCAAATTTATGTCCATATGATAAAAATCCTTCCGCTATCGGATAATAAGGGAGTTGGTTTTCCAAGGAATCTCTAACTGATTGAAATTTTATTTCACCATATAACCATCCAAATGGTCCAGGATGGAAGAATAAGTTAATAAACCCGTTAACATTTTTTGCTTCGGTTGTAGAAAGATTAAAAAAACCGGCATTCGTGACATCACTGAAATATGGATATTCGAACGATGAAAAATATCCAAATCCTGCTTCAATTTCGTAATACTTATTATATTCATATTTAAATGAAAGCAGAAACTTTCCGGATTTTTTAAAAAAGAAATTTCTGAAATTTGATGCGTCAAAAAATCTGTTTTGTTCTAATAGTTTTTTATTTGTAATAAAATCCGATTCCGGATGATACTCTGCAAAGAAAGAAATACCTTCATCAATTTTAAAAGCTACTGCACCAAATGGTGAAATCATTGAATTAGTATCAGATTTTGCATAATGCATTCCAAGATGCATTTTAAACTGTTTTGAAAACTTAATATTCAAAGATCCGGAAAAATCAAAATAGTTAGTATTCAATTGTGCTAAAGAATTATTTTTTAAATACTGTGTAGAATATGTTACAATTGCTCTTAAATCAACTCTGGAGAAGCTTAGTGCTGTAAATCCGTTAAGCTTTACATTGTTTTCTGAGATACTCTTTTCAGGTAAATTTAGATACTCATTGATAATGAAAGCTGAATGGGGTAATTTTTCAGAACCAAGATTTTTAATCCCAAACTTAAAATCCCCCATAATAAGGTTATTATTTTGACTTGGATTTAACGATCCATAATATTTGTAATGATCTTGGCTTAAGTATCCGTTTAGTGTAAATATTGTACCTGGTAAAAATCCTCCGTCTTTATCTAAGTAGTGATCAAAATTTAACAAGCCTCTGTAGGATAACATTCCTGAGTAATCTGTGTATGCTCTTTGATACTCACCATTTACGCCTGCATGAATCAGCGTATTCGTAAATGGAATGTTTACTTTCAGATCAACTTTAGGCATCGAAACTGTACCTGCTGCCGCATTTAGGTTAAAGTTCAGGTATTGAATAGAATCAAGAAATATTGCATTTTTTTTCAACGGATCCGAAAAATCTTTTACGTTTAATTCTTCGGCAGAGAATAAAGGCTTAAAAAACTCTTCTGATACTGTAGATATTAAATCGGGTCTTGGTTTGGCAACTATTGGAAGTTGAACGTCTTCATTTCCTGTAATGACAAAATCGGGCAATTCTACATTGGGACTCTTTTGAGAATCTTGAGAAAAAACAGTAATTGAAAATGTGATAATAATAAATAATATCTTTTTCATTTTACACCTGCCAATTTTGTGCGGGCTTCACGTGCGAATTCATCATTTCCACGCTTACTAATAACTGTTCTAAACATTTCTCGAGCTTTCTTATTATCACCAAGTTTCTGATAACATTCACCCAACCTTATGTATGAACGGGTAACCCATTCATCATATGCTGAAAAAAGATTAAGTACACGGACAAAGGCTGTAATTGCATCCTTATGTTTATTTTGTTGCTGCAGAGCAACACCGAGAGAGTATTGAGCCTTTGCACCAATATCATCTGTTTTCTTCCCTATTATATCCTGAAAGTTTTTTATGGCTTTATCATATCTTTTATTTTTTAATTCAATCAAACCAAGTTCAAGTTTTGATTTTTCACCAAAAACATTTGTACTGTAATAAATAGCAATTTCATCATATAGATCATATGCTGAGCTAAAATCTCCTTTAAGATTGTATGTCTCAGCTTTCATGTACATAAGTTCAGGTACTCGATTTGTTCCTTTTAATCTGGTTAAAGCTTGATCATATAATAAAATGGTTTCAGTATAACGCTTTTGAGAATTGAAAATATTTCCCATTTCGATAACAGCAGCCGGGACAATGTCACTTGAAGTATAATTATTAAACACAGTCTTAAAATTGAATATTGCCTCTTCAAAAGCTCCAAGATTTTGTGCACTTTTTCCAACCCAATAATATGCGTCTGCCACATATTTACTCTTTGGGAAATATGCTACAAATTCCTTATAGCTGTTTTTGGCTTTCTCATAATTTCTAAGGCTATAAAAAGTTTCACCTTTTTTCAAAAATAATTGGTCATTAAATGCTGATTGAGGATTTTTCATCACATAATTATCTATTAAAGATATCGCTTTTTCTGTTTCACCTTTTGCTACGTAACTATACTGAATTCCGTTTAGCGCATCAAAGATATTTGATGAGCTTGGATAGTAATCAAGAATCCTCTGATAATTAACAATTGCTGAATCATAATTTCCAATATTAAAATATGAATCACCTATTGAATAGAGTGCAAGCGGAATAAGTTTTTGATTCGAGGTATTTTCCACTAGTATTCGATAATTATTTATAGCTTCAAAAAAATTACCTTTTTTGAAGTATATCCATCCAACCAAATAATGAGCATTCTCAGCGAAAGGAGATTTTGCATAATTCGTTCGGAGTTTAAACAATTCATCTATTGCAGCATCCGATTTACCGCTCCTAAACAATGCCAAAGCGTATTGATAACTTATTTGATCGCGGTTACTAAGATTTCCTTTTGATTTAAGAAAGTCTTCGTAAGCTTTAACTGCGGATGTGAAATTCTTATCGGCAAAATAGCTATCTGCAAGCTTACCCCTAACATCGTTAATTTTTGTATCGCTTGGGAATTTTCTTAGAAAATCTGTAAACTGAAATGATGCATTTGTATAATCTCTCAAATTATAAAAGGCATATGCTTTACCAAATAAAACTTGTGATTCCAAAACTGGATTATCACTGCTTATTTTTTGATAAGTCTTTAAAGCCTCACTGAAATTTCCTTTTGCGAAGTAACTTTCTGCAAGATAAAAGTTCACTTTTTCATTTTCGAATTGGGCATATTTTTGATCGAGATTATTCAGAAGTACTATAGCTTCATCAAATCGATTGAGGAAATAATAAGCCGTTCCCAAACCGAGTTGAGAACGCATTTCAAGTTCAATAGTAGTATTCGGAAGCGTTTCAATCATTTTAAATAATTCAACTGCTTGCTGATATTTTTTTTGTTGAAGTTGAATTTCTCCCCGAAGAGTATATGCCTTCGATTGAACAATTTCATCCGGAGATTCAGAAGCATTTTCTAATAGCTTAGTTGCTAATTCAAATTTTTTATTATTATAATAAAGAACCCCAATCTGATATTGTACAGCATACGACAATTCAGTGTTAGGGTATCTTTTAAGAAAATCTTCATAGGATTTCAAGGCTTCATTATCATTACCAAGATACCGTAATGCTTCACTTTTCCAATAAAATGAGTTAACTGTTAAAGAATCATTACCCTCAGTAAGAGTATTGAATATTCGGTTTGCATCAGCATACTTTTTTTGCTGGAAATATGACCAAGCCAATGCATACCTAGCATCTCTAACAATTGGTATATTTGGGAATCGTGAAACTATTTCGAGATAAGTTTTTGATGCATTTTCATACTCGCCAACCCTGTAGTATGAATTTGCTAACAAATACAGTGTTTCGGCTTGTTTATCATTATCTAAATTCGCAATTAATGGACTCCTAAGTTCGAGTATCGAACTATCATACTCTTTCAATTTGAAATAGCAAATACCTATTCGAATTTGCGCAGCCGATGCTAATGAACTTTCTTTGAAATAAGATAACAATTCATCATAATAAGTTACAGCACTTGTATAATCACCGAGTTTTTCATACAAGTTCGCCAATGAATAAATTGTATAATCAATAAATTTATTATTAGCTCGATTTGATACCGCTTCCAACATAAAATTAACTGCTTCATCCAATCTATTTTCATGAGTAAAAGATTCTCCAATCCAATATAACGATGAACCATAAAATTCATTATTCGGATACTCGTCAATCAATTTTTGTAAACGAGTTCGCGATAATTCGTATTCTTTTCTTTCAAAATAAATCAAACCCAAGCGATATAAGGATTTCGCACGGAAATTTGAGAATGAGTGATTATTAACTAAATACTCAAAACCTGAACTTGCTGCATTGTATTCACCTAAGAAAAGGAGTGCTTCAGATGAATGAAATATAGCCGAGGAATATAATTCATCCCGCAATTCATATTGTTCGAGAAAAGGTTTAAAATAGTTATAAGCTGAAACGTAGTCTTTTCGCGTGTACGATTCCATTGCCTTTGAATATTGCTCCATCATTGTTTGAGCAATAAGCGAAACAGAAAGTAAAAAATATACAATTAAGGTTTTCTTCATACCACTTCAAATAAAATCATTATATAAAAAATAAACAGAACTATTATACCCGATAAAAAATTTACAACATTGTTGTTTATTAATTTAAACCCGGACACAATCTGGGTTTTATTTTCACAATGAAAATCTTTTTCAGTATCTAATTTACAAATATTACATTTATATTGCACTTGAATAGTTGATCCTAAAACACTATCAATTATACTACTGATGAACGCTATTGAGGAAATTAAAATTATAAACCAAAAACTATCCATCCAGTAGTAACTGGAAATTGAGACAATAAATGCACCGCTAATAGCACCAAGTGTTCCTAAAACAGAAACACCACCTGACACTCCAATTGCAACTTCTTTAAATGTTAAAACGCTATATGTTTTATAATTAAAGTATGTTCCAATCTCTGTTCCCCAGGTATCGGCACACATAGCAGCCATATATATGACGTAAAGAGTATAAAAAAGTTCATTATGGAAAAATGAATTCAAAAGTATCAATACTAACCCAACAGCCCCATTAGCGATTACTTGTGATGCATCTCTTTGTCCTGATTTATCAAAACGTTCTTCAACGAAATTATTCTTCTTCTTAGGTATTTTGGAAAGTATGCTTGACAGCATAAAAAATGTAAAAATTGGGATTGTCCATTTTAAGCCTCCAAATCCATATATGAAAAACGCGAGAATAAATGTTGATGCAGCTCCATCTTTTGTTAGTAATCTATACTTAAATGATAAAATTGCGGTCAACAATCCCAAAATAAAACCAACCAGCAAATCCAAGGGTAAAGCGGACGTTTTCTCAATGAGTATAAGTTTAATTAAAATGGCGCTGAATATTGGGACAAATAAATTGTCGCTTCCTTTTGAACTTAATGCTTCAACTACGGTTATAATAAAGGAGACAATTAATATAAGAAGTAATAAAAGAGCTGAAAAAGATGAAGAGGCTATGAAAAAGTAAAATGATAGAACAACTACAGTTGAGATAAAGAAGACAGTTGAACCGAGATATGATTTTTTATCAGTTCCTAAATAATATGTTTTTTTAGCAAATAAGATTCCACTTAATGCAGCTAGTGAATCAGAAAATGTCAATATCGAAAAAGAAAGTATTGCAACCGTGAGGGAGCTTTCTGCAAATATCATTAATAAAGAAAATGATAATGGGAAAAGTACTATTCCCCAACTTTTTCTTCCTGTGGAATTTACTTCTTTAAGTATACCAGCTTCAATAATTACAAATAATAAAATAGTAAATGTTAAACCGATAATTGTAAGTAGAATAGAATCATCAACAATGGTCATAATTCTCAAAACTATTGAACCTGCAAAAAGATGGAGCAATTTTCTTCCAAAAATTTCAGAAATCCATTTTTTCCTGGCTGCAATTTCTGAAACGATAACACCACTCAAGAGAAGTAAAATTAATATGGCTGGTTCAAGGGCCAATCTTCTTACTCATATTTATTCTATTGATAAATTGTCTCAAAACTTTTCTAGCGAAATTTCCAGTTGATTTAGACTCCACAAACTCGATATAATCTATAATTGAGTTTAATTCCTCAATCGATAATTTTGCAAGATAAGCTCCAATAATATGTGAATAAAGTTGTTCCTTATATTTCATTATGGATAATACAGTTACTGATATTATCTCCCTCTCTTGAAAAGTAAGTCCTTTTCTGCTGAATATTTTACCATAACCTTCAATTATTAACCAATTTGATAGTTCAGGTGAAAATGATGAAACATTATTTAACAATTTTTCAAGTTTGCTTTTATAAACTCGTCTGCAATTTATAAGTCCTTTTTCATAAAGTTTCGAATAATCCTCTTCATAGCTTTTATTACTTTGATTTGGATTAATTTGTTCTAATAACTTTAATGTTTCAAGAGTAAGTGGGAAGCCGGCAAAAAGATATAGTTGAAGAATTATTTCATATTGTTTTTTACGGCTGAATTTATTTTCTTTAAGTATTTCAAAAAGGATGGGTAGTTTTTTTTTGTCTCGATTTATACTTAATACCGTTAAAAGAATTATTATCTTTCTAATTGATAAGAGGTTAACAGTAGTTGTTAATAATAGATCGCTTAAATCTTTTTTTATTTTCTGATTATTTTTTATCATATAAAAAACCTCCGACTAGCGGAGGTTTTTAAGAATAAATTATTTGATTAATTTCAATTCATACTCAGCAGTTGCCCTATAAGTCGGGTCTGCTTTCGCCAGGTTGAAATTTTCTTTCGCCTTAGTCATATCACCTCTGCCTTTGTGAGCTAGACCGATATAATAATAAGCACCACCTTTACTAATCGAAGAACGGTACTTCAACGCATTTTCTCCGGCTGAAATTGCTTTATCCCAAGCACTGGATTCTGTGTATGCTTTTGAAAGGGCAAGGTAGGCAGCATCTAAATTATGATTTTCAATCGCTCTATTAAAAAATTGGACAGCTTTATCTGAACTTCCTTCTGCAAGAGCATTATTTCCAAGTTTTGCATATGATCGAGCAATATATTCTTTAACTTGATCTTTCAACTTTTTATTTGTTGATATTTCAATAACTTTTTCAAAACTCTTAATTGCCTCTTCCATATTATTTATACTGAAATAACTACCTCCAAGAGCATTATAGGCTATATCGAATTTTGGATTAATCTCTATAGCTTTTTGTAAAGTAACAATTGATTCTTGAACTTTATTTGATTTTTTTTGAGCAATTGCCTTCTGATAATAAATTCTATAATCAGGTTGTTTTTGAATAGCTTTATCATAACTTTCTATTGCACTACCAAAGTTCCCCTCTTTCATCTGCTCGTTACCCTGATTGTATAATTTCGCAGCTTCCGGATCCATATCCTGTGCAAAAGAAAAATTTAACAAAAAAGAAAAGAACAGAAGAAAAAACAATTTATTTAGTTTGTTCATAAAATTTCCTTATGATTTTGTTTGAATTGGTGCGGAAGAGGGGACTTGAACCCCTACGCCCTAACGGGCACTACCCCCTCAAAGTAGCGTGTCTACCAATTTCACCACTTCCGCAAACTTTAATTTCAAAGTTAAGTTTCTTGATTTATAAATGCAACATAAATTAATGGAATTAAAAATAATTACCTCATTCTTCTACCACCCTTTTGTTTGATAAGTAAATCTTGCATTTCGTTTCGGAAAGTTCTTTCAAAAATTAAAAGTTTTGTTATTTGAATGGGTGTCAGTAAATCTGTTAATGATTGAATAAAATCTGTTCTTATTTTTTTTCCACTATTGTCAAGGGAAATGAATTCTTCATTTAGTTTTTTATAAAGAATTTCATTTTTATCTATAACTCCATCTTCAATCTTAGTACGCATATCATCGATCAACAGATCAATTTTGTCCATATTTTCACGCATTTTCTCACGATGTTCCTTAAACCTCATGAAAAATTTAATACTGGTCTCTTCATCAAGCTCTAAAATCTCCATCAACTTAATTTTTTCTAACTGTGCAATTTTGTCCATGTTTCTTGGGTTCTTTCCCCTATTGGGTTGCGCATATATCTGTGTTGAAACAATAAACAACATAAATAAAAAATAAAGTAATTTATTCATCTCATTCTTCCTTTATAAAATTTTTAATTCTGATAAGTTCTCGTAAATCGACTCGAATTCATCATCATCAAGATTTTGAATTTCTCCTCTCATATCAATATTATTAACACTAATATAATTTTTGATTTCTGATAACTCTAAATCAATTTGATCAAAATAAGTATCGGATATAGTTTGATTATCAACTTTCTCATAATTAATATTAAATGAATTTCGCTCACTCTGCAAAGAGGTCAATTCAAGAAAAGAGAGAATTTCGTTTTCTGAACTTGTTAAACTACTGTCAAAACTATTTCGTAAACCGTTGTTTATACCGAATGTGAGCATGAGAAGAATCATAAGCGCAAAGGAAAAACCGGCACTGAAATTCTTCAAGGAAATAGTTGATTTCTCTTCTTCTAATCTTTGAAGAAACCGAGGATAAATATTAGCGAAATAACGATTATCTGCTTCAACAGAAGTATAGCTGTTTATAAAGTCCAATTTGCTTTTTTCTATTGAAAGTTGATTGCGAAGTTCTGAAGATTCAGCTAATAGCTTTTCGAATTCTCTTTTCTCTTCATCCGAAAGTTCGTTTAATAAATATTTGATAGAATAATTATTTTTATCCATTATAATTTTCCATTCCTTTCATAACTTTTGACAAAGCATGAAAATAATTTGCTTTAAGTCCACCTAAACTTTTTCCTGTAATCTTTGATATCTCTTCATAAGATAATTGTTCATAATGACGAAGTATAAATACTTCTCTCTGTTTAACGGGTAATGTTTTTAATAGTTTATCAATTTTCTCTAATTTTTGTTTTGATTCTAAATTAGTAACTATATCATCATCACTACTGATTTGTTCAAACTCTTGATCATGAATCGAAAATAATCTTCTTAGATTTCTCTTTTTAATAAGATTCAATGAACGAGTCGAGGTAATCTTATATATCCAAGTATAAAGAGAAGATTGAAATTTAAAATTACCCAATTTCTTATATACAACAATTAAAACTTCTTGAACTATCTCATCCGCATCGAGATGATTACCCGTCATACGCCGAGCATGCCAATAAATTTTATCTTTATATTTATCAACTATCTCCTTGAATGAAGATTGATCTCCGTTCAAAAAACGTTCGATATTATCAAAATCTGTTCTTACTTCATTCATAGAAATATTGTTAGTTATAACTTTGACAAATCAATTTTCCATTTGGTTTAATGAAAATTGTTTTAAACCATAATTAAAATTCTTATGTCCAATGAGCGAAAGATAAACAAATTCATTCAATAAATTATCCGGAGGATAAAATGACACTCTCAAAATCAATCTCAATTATGATGGTTCTTTTTTTAATGGCTAGTATTTCTTTCGCTCAGGGTTTCTCTAACCGCGGCGATAGAGGTCGTGGAATGGGACAAGCAGCATTTCATGAAAGTTTAAATCTATCTGCTGACCAATCGACAAAATTGGAAGATTTAAGAACCGCTCATCAAAAGAAAATGGTAGATCTACGAGCAGATATTCAAAAAATTCATATCGAAAAGCGTGAATTAATCAATAGCAGTGATTTTGATGCTGCGAAACTTAGATCAATTGAAGAAAAATTGATGAAAAGTATGAATAATTTGCATCATGCAAGAATTGATCATCAACAGGATCTATTAAAAATATTGGATAAAGACCAACAGAAGAAATGGTTGACAAAAGGTCCTAAAGGGGATAATATGGGTATGGGTAAAAAGGGTAGAATGGGACGAGGAAATCGTAACTGCTGGTAAGTTCAATTTAAACTTAATATAAAAAAAAACCGTCCTATGAGACGGTTTTTTTTTCCCCCCACTGTGAATTGTAAATTTCCAAAAATTCAAAAAGTACAAAACCACGATAATCTCGTCTTATTAACAAATTGAGTGTCGCTCTTCGAAATTTTCTGAAATTTTTACAGGTTAAATCGATACTATAAATAAATCTTATTTGGGATTGGTTGGTCTTATTTCAATTTCACTAATTAGTGCTCTTGCTGGCATTTTTATAATTGAAGATACTACTTCAGCAATATCATCTGGTTGTAGTATTTTATCCTTATTTATTGGAGACATCGGTGAATCTATTAATAAATCTGTTGCTACAGATCCAGGACATACTACAGCTACCCGAACATTATGTTCTCTAACTTCGAGCATTAACGATTTAGTAAATCCCATCAATGCATGCTTAGTAGTTGAATACATTGTTCCACCAACAAAATTATTTTTGCCCGCCAACGAAGAAATATTTATAACGCTTCCAGTTTGTCTTTCGATCATAATTGGTAATGCTTCTTTTGTACAGATAAATACTCCATACATATTTGTTTCCATTTGCAATTGAAATTCTTCCAATGAAGCATCAACAAACTTCTTTATAATCATTATTCCGGCATTATTGATAAGATGATCAATCCTTCCGTTATTTTTAATAACTTGTTCAAAGGATTGTTTAATAAAATTCCCATCCGTTACGCTTCCACAGTAATACTCAGAACTTCCATTTAAGTTTATCTTAGCAGAAATATTTTTTAAATTTTTTTCATTTCTCCCAATAAGAACAATGTGATGATTATCCGATGATAATTTATATGCAATTGCTTCTCCGATACCTTTACTTGCACCTGTAATAATAGTTACATCTTTTGGATTCATAAATCACCACCTATGGGACGCATAACGACTTCTTCAACAACTATACTATTTTGATTATAATAAATTTCAGCTAACTGATAAGCAATTTCTGCAGGACGCATCATACGAGAGTGATATTTCTCTATCATTTCCTTTGACCAAATTGATGTTTCAGTGGCACCGGGAATGATATTAACAATCTTAATATTAAACTTTCTAACTTCTTCTCTCAAAACATTTACATAACCCATCAAACCGATTTTTGAAGCAGAGTATGCACTACTATTTGTAAATATTTTTTTGGTAACGACCGAAAGAACATTAAAAATTAGACCTTTCTTTTGTTCAATCATCTTAGGAAGAACACTTTTTATCGAAAAGATTGAACCAAGTAAGTTAGTTTGAATAATATTTTCAACCTCTTCAATTGAATTTTCTTCAGCTCTCTTGAATGAAGTAATACCGGCGTTATTTATGAGACAAACTAAATTGCCATTACTAGAAATTGTCTGAACTGTATTGAAAATATCTTCTTTTGATGCAACATCGCATTTTTGAATAATTAATCTATAGTTATTCTCTAATTTTAGATTTTCA
>JAGUXE010000281.1 GCA_020061995.1 Ignavibacteriales bacterium
AAATAAATCCTCAAATGGCCTGACATAGCCATAAACACTCTGCGCAGCATTTGTCTTAGCGGAAGTCGATATAAATTTTGCAATATAATAAATATCAAATGCCTCCAAAGCGATAATAATTAAACCGCATAATAAAAGCAATTCCAATAGCCTTAAAGTCTGCCTCGCCCTTCTTTGATAAAAATAATCGAAAATAACAAATAAGATTGTGGAGATAAACATGAAATATGCGTAGTATAAATCAAACGCCATTACCAGAAAAAAAGATAGGGAAACGAATATCGCGCTTAAAACTGTTTTTCTATCACGTAAAATAAAAAGCGCAAATACATATAACGGCATCCACTGGATATACGCAAGGCCCAAATGTTGCCAACTCCGCATAAGGTGATAGGGACAAAAGTTAAAAATTATAGCAGACAGCAAAGCGCAAAGGAAATTATTAAAAATATAAAAGGCCAAAATATAAACGATAATTCCAGTAAATATCAAGCTAAATACTACTTGTATGCTATACGTAAAGGCGGGATTGCTAATTATAGATAAGGCCTTATTTATGGTATTCCAGTAAACATAGCTACCTTGTATCTTTTGTCCAAAAGGCACGGCAATAATGTTAGCATTTAAATAATCTAAATGGTTTTGATAAGAATATTTCATCCACCAGAAATACCACAATGCTGTATATGGCTCATTCGTACCGTAAAAAGCGGGTATATATGAATTAATATGTAAGAAAAGAGGAAATGTAAAAATAGCCGTAAGTAATATAAAAATTAATGTAATTATGGCTATTGGCTTTTTAAAAGTATTCAATTTATTAACCTCTCATGCAATAGATAAAATAGATAAAAACTAATCAAACCATTTATCAAGCTATGTCAATTTACCCAGAGACCGTATTATATTGCTATTGAACAGTTTAATATCGTGCTTTCCATAAATATTAGACATCTTTTTTGGTAAATAAAAGATTCATACTATTAATCGGATTTTTTAATGCATAGGCTATAGTTTTAAAGGGATTGTCCAGGAAAAACGAAATAATCTTTTTAAGCCTAAACCAGATTATTCTTTTTCTTATTTCGCCAAAGATCTTTTTAAATTCTTCTAAATCAATTGTATCGTCTAATAATAAGGGTCTATCTATATTCTGATGAAAAAGCGAATCCCAGTCAAAGCCCTTATCCCAAACCTTGCCGCGCTTCTTAGCTATCTCCCATATTTCTGTATCGGGAAAAGGCGTTAGCACAAAAGACCATAAGCGCTGTACCTTATTTTTTATGGCAAAATCTACGAAATCTAGAGTTTGACGCATATCTTCTAATGTTTCTCCCGGGCTTCCCAGCATAATGCTACCCTGAACTTTAATGCCATGCTTTTTGCAAAGCAATATTACCTTCCTGTTATCTTCCACGGTAACAGTCCCACGTTTTAAAAATTTAATTACCTTTTCGCTACCGGTCTCAAAACCAAAGATTCCAATCTTGATATTCATTTCTTTCAAGATTTTGCATAACTCATCGTCTAGTAGGTTTGGGCGAGGCTGACAGTTAAACTTAACCCTCTGCAAAAGCCGATTTTTTCTTAATAATTCTGCTATTTTCATTAAACGAAGTTTATTGATCGTAAATAAATCATCCCAAAGCTGTATATGCGTTACTTTATAATTATCAACAAGGTCTCTTACCTGCTCCACCACATACTCAGCAGAATGAAAACGCATCTTTTGCCAAAATTTGGTAGTTGAGCAAAAGACGCACTTATACGGACAACCCCTGGATGTTAAAATATGCCCTTGTACGCCAAACTCACCCCATGTATTCAATGCGCAGTTAGAAAAATATCTTCTGTTAACAAGACTCCAATTAGACAAAGGTAGGTCATCTAAATTTTCTATTAATGGCCTTTCTTCTGTTTTAATAAGCTTTCCACTATCTAAAAATATCAATCCTTTAATCTTTAATAAATCTTCTTTAGGTAAAAACCTCTTACCCTTACCTAAACATAATTTGATGATTTCTAGGAGCGACTCCCCCCCCTCTCCCATTATCCCGATATCAAAACAATCTTCAAACGAACCTGGTAATGTTGAAATATGTACCCCCCCCAATAATTATGGGTATATTAATATCTTTTTTTATAGCCCTAGCTAACCTTAATACCCTCCCATAATAGATAGTCATTGCGCTCATGCCTATTAAATCAAAATTTCCTGTTCTGACCGCATATTCTGCATTATCAAAGTTCTGGTCAATAATCTTTAGATCGATATCTTTACCAAGATATTTCTTTAGATATGTACCTAAGTAGACTAATCCGGAATGAGGAAAATTATCTCCCTGTTTTACTGAAATTAAACCTACCTTAAATCTATTTTTCATCTAAATTTAATTCCTGCAAAGTTGTATTCTATTCTTTTTCCTTAACATCCTTATGCTACTGTTAAATAGTTTAATATTTAGATTTTTATAAGTGCCTTTTGCTAAAATACCTAAGAACCATTGGGACAGTTTATTATTTCTAATTGCATATTATATTAATTAAAATTACCTCTTATTTTATTTATCATCTGTTGAGCGACCATATCTTAACAAAGACCATCCCTGTTTTAAATCGTTCTTTAGTTCTTCCAAAGAATAAATATCTTTTTTGAACCTTCTTAGTATATATGACGGTCTAAAATAAAATTTTTTATAGGCTATATTCCTAGCTTCTTTTAAATCATCGATACTTAAACCTTTGGGTATATAATATGGCCATGAGTCTTTAAATCCTTCTCCTAATTTTCCGCGGATAAAATTATCTATGACATTTTTATCTATTGCGCCGGTATCCATAGCTTCTTGAAAGAGTATGGAACCTGGCAAAGGTAAAGTTATATGTACTCCTATAATATTAGGCTGATAGCGCACTTTTAATGGTAAATTCACAGTATCATAAAGCTTTCTTTTTGTTTCACTAGGAAACCCTAGCATTAAATACCAATCTGGCTCAATGTTATTTTGCCAACATAATTCATTTGCCCTATCAATTTCTGCATCAGTGATTCTTTTATGAATAATTTTTATCCTGATTTCCTCGTTACCAGATTCGATCCCCAATAACAGCTTATAACAACCGGCTCTTTTCATCTCTTTTAATAGATTGTTATCAACTAAATCCGGCCTAGTCTGCGCTCCCCATCTGAATTTAATCTTGGAGTTTCTTAACACATTACATAACTCTATTATATGATTTCTGTTAAGAGTAAAAATATCATCGGCAAAAACAAAAGTATTAATTTTGTTTAATTCATAAGTCTTAATCATTTCTTCTAAGATTAACTCTGGAGATCTAACGCAATGTTTTCTTAAGATACTCGGGATACTACAAAATATGCAATTAAATGGACAACCTCTTGATGCAAGAATTGTATTTGTCCTTAGGCCTCTCTTTCTAATATAATAATCCCAGTCAACTAAGTGGTTAGCTGGAAAAGGCAAGTTATCAAGGTTATCGGGTAAAACAGAACTAATCGCTCCCTTGGATATTTCTTTATCATAGACTATCTTTCGCACAATCTCTGGAAAAGTTAAATCTGCCTGTCCAGTAATCCCAAAATCAAAACAATCAAAACGGTTAACTATTGTAGTATCTGCAGTCATATGTGCCCCGCCCAAACATACAACCATATCTAAATCATTCTGCTTTATCTTCTCTGCTAACTGCACCGCCCCTCTAATATTCATAGTTGAAGCAGAGATACCGATTACTTTTAGTTTTTGTCGGACAATAAAATCTATTATCTCTTTATCGGTAAATGATCCGTCGATTGCATCTATAATTTTTACTTTTAAACCAAGCCTTTCTATTCCCGCAGCTAAATATAATAATCCCAGATGGGGACAATTGGGAATGATGTCATTTCTAATTTTATTGGATAAAAATGAGACTGGCGGTTGTACTAATAGAACATCTATCATTTTATCAATTATTAAATTAATATTTACTGCAAAGAATAATTATCCCCCTTGCAAAACTTTCAGAAACAGACTGGACAAATACTATCCTCATAATAATTACCATTAATTTTTTAGCATAAAAATATTAATGCTATCAATTAT
>JAGUXE010000302.1 GCA_020061995.1 Ignavibacteriales bacterium
AATGTTTTGGGACAGGAAGTATCGGTTCTTGTAAATGAAGTTAAGTCAGAAGGATCTTACTCTATTAATTTCGATGCAGGTAATCTTCCAAGTGGTGTTTACATTTATTCGTTAATAGTTAATAACTTTATTCAAAATAATAAAATGACACTATTGAAATAATTAATTATTAAATACAGAACAAAAGGATTTTTATTATCGATTAATTTTACATTTTCTCCGGAGCGAAAACTCCGAGAATAGTTAACCCGTTAGCAATAACAATTTTAGTCGCTTCGGCTAAGGCTAATCTTGCTTCAGCGAGTTTCTTTTCTGTACCGAGAATTCTTGAGAATGTATAAAACTTGTGAAAATGTGCTGCAAGTTCTTCAAGATAAGAAGTGATTCTGTTCGCTTCGAAATTTTCAGCACTATATAAAACTTCATCTTCAAAATGATTTAGTTTTTTCAACAAAGCAACTTCTTCAGTTGATTGAAGCAGATTTAAGTTTTCTAAACTTGAGGTGAGGTTTTCTTCACTTACCGTTCTGACTATCGAGCATATTCTTGCATGGGCATATTGAAGATAAAAAACCGGATTTTCGTCTGAATGTTTTTTTGCAAGATTCAAATCAAAATTCATGTGGGTTGATATTCCGCGCATGTTAAAGAAATACCTTACAACATCAGAACCGACTTCATCACTTAATTCATCCAAAGTAATATAATTTGCTTTTCTTGTGGACATTTTAACAATTTCACCATCTTGCGAAATTGTAACAAACTGATGTATCAAAACTTTCATTTTATCAAGATCATAACCTAATGCACCGAGTGCTGCCATTACGTCAGGGTAAGTTGCATTATGATCGGAGCCAAATAAATCGATAATCAAATCATAATTGCGTTCATACTTAGTTATGTGATAGGCAATATCAGGCAGTCTGTACGTCGGCTCGCCGGTTGACTTGACAATAACTTTATCTTGCTGATTCCCCATCTCTGAAAGTTTGAGCCAGATTGCTCCATCCTTTTCATAACTGAGTCCACGGTTTTTAAATATACTTAAGACCTCTTCAATTTTTCCATCTTCATAAAGAGTGTTTTCATTGAAGAAGATTTTATGTTTAATATTCAATCGTCCTAAAGTTTTTTCAATATCTTTGAAAATCTCACTTTCAGCTCTATCCTTAAAAATACCTTCTGCAGGTTCATCTTTATGGATTGAACCTGATTCCTTAATCAATTCGTTCGCAATTTCACGAATGTATTCTCCCTGATAATAATCTTGTGGGAATTCTATTTGTTCACCGAGAAGTTCTAAATATCTAAGTCGAACCGAATCACCAAGCACCCGCATTTGGCGCCCGGCATTGTTAAAATAATACTCACGATCGACTTCATAACCAATCCATTCTAGTAAATTTGCAATTGTATCACCACAAACAGCATTTCTTCCATGCCCGACTGTCAAGGGTCCGGTAGGATTTGCAGAAACAAACTCAACGTTTGCCCGTTTCCCTAAAAACTTTGTTGATTTTCCGTAATCTCCTCTTTTTTCGAAAATGGTTTTAATCCCCTCACACAAGTAATTATGAGCAAAATAAAAATTAATGAAACCGGGACCTGCAATTTCAACTTTAGTAATAATATTGTCATCTATGTCAAGATTAGAAATAATTTCTTCAGCGATCGAGCGAGGATTTCTTTTTAATTGTTTGGAAAGAATCATGGCTACATTAGATGATAAATCTCCATGATCTTCATTTTTAGGTTTTTCAAAAGTGAAATTAAAATCTTTTAAATAATCCAATTTCTGAGATGCTGTTTGCATCAATGATGTAAGTCTATTTTTCAACAGTTTCTCCAGGTGAGGCGATTGCTTTTTTGGTTGTTCGCTTTCTTGGTTTCTTAATTTTAGGATCTTCTAAAGTTGAAACCGGAGCATCCCCCCAAAGTTTTTCAAGATTGTAGAAAAGTCTCGATTCATGTTTGAATACATGAACTACTACATCTACATAATCCAAAAGCACCCAATTAAGAGATGAATAACCCTCTTTGTGCCAAAGTTTTATTCCTTCGTCTCTTAAAGATTTATCAATATTATCTGCAATAGCTTTTACTTGAGTATCAGAGTCAGCGGAGCAGATAATAAAATAATCAGCTACTGTTGTTACAGGTTGTAAGTTAATTAACTTAACATCCGTTCCCTTTTTTTCGAAAATTAATTCAGCTATTTTTTTTACAAGTTGTTCTGGTTTCAATAATTACCTCATTTATTAAGTTTAATATTATTAAAATCTTTTCCCACAATCACGGAAACATCTAAATAATAATTTTTATTTACTTGACTTATAATTGCATCATCAGATACACCAAGAGCTGATGCAACAAGTTTGGCATTCTCCGAGTTACCATTACGGTCAACTACTAAAGTTTTTTCGATATCGTAAGAATAATAATTACCGGTTTGGATTACATCAAAACTCTTGTGGCGTAAAAACTCTGTGAATTGATCTGCCACACCTGAAACACCGCATCCGTTCATTACTTCAATTTGAATTAGAGAATCTGGCTTAATCTGTTTTTCCAGAATAACTATTTGTTCGTTCGGTTTTAAATTTGCATATAACGAGAGAGATAGGAAAACAATTATTCCAAAAAGTATAATTGAGATTAGCCACAAATATTTATCAGTATTGGTTCGATTGGATATTGCATTCTTTAGTGTAGATAATTTACTATTCAATTAATAAAACCCATAAGTAACATAAAATATCTCACCGAACATTTAATAACCATAATTCGATTGGAAAGGACTATAGAAAAGAGAATTAAATGGACTGTTAAAAGGATTATAATATCCGCCGGGAATATTTTGATACTGAATATTTATATTAAAATTTTTCCATGGTTGATAGTTTAGTGCCGCACGGCTTAAATAAATACCGGATAACTGATTTTGAAAGTTCTTGCCGAAAGAGTTATAAGGTGAATGAACAATGCTTGCGTCAACTTCAACATTGAGATTTTCAGTAAATCGGTACATCATACTGTTTGTGTAGACTCCCATTGCAATTCCATTACCACCAAAAGTATTATACGATAATGAATATGAATGATTCATTGAGAAATTATCCGGGTTCCAAAATCCAAATAATAAGCCCGATGAATTATTAGTTATTCCATCCCGAACACTTGGCTGAAAAATATCTCTATTCTTGAATTGTCCATAGCTCAAAAAATTTATTGTGACCACAATTGCAACTAGCATCAATATTTTTTTCATCTTATCTTCCTTAACTTATATGTAATTAAAGAACTTTAGAAATTTTATTCTGTTTATCCACAAGAACTACTGTGGGTATATGTTTTTTAGCTTCTTCTTCCGACATTTGAGAATAGGTGATAATAACTATTTCATCGCCGGGATAACCAAGTCTTGCAGCAGGACCATTAAGACAAACAATACCACTGTCTCTTTCACCTTCTAGAGTATAAGTCTCTAAACGTGCACCGTTATTTAAATTAACAACTTGTACTTTTTCATATGGGAGAATATCCGCAGCATCTAATAGATGCTTATCAACAGTAATACTTCCTTCATAATACAATTCAGCCATAGTAATTGTTGCACGGTGAATTTTTGATCTAAACATTTCTCGATTCATCTAAACTCTGTTTTTTTACTTAATATGATAATAGAATAATGAACTAATTTCAAGATTAATCCAAGCACACATTAATAAGACGTTTTTATAATAAATTTGTTACAAACATGGATAATCTTTGATTTGAAAAAATAAATAAAAATAATCGCTTGACAAAATAGTCATCTTCGTGTAATTTAGCCACCTGAAAAATGAAAAAAATAACCGAGACATATTACACATTCAATAACCCAACGGCTTTAAGCTTTTGGTGGTTTTATAGTTTGCCTAATATACTTCGGTGATTCTTGAGAAATAACTAATTTTGAAACCCTTCTCGGATAACTGAGAAGGGTTTTTTGTTTTATAAGGGTTTTATGAAATTCGAAAAATTTAAATCGCTGGCAAAAGACTTTAACTTGATTCCGGTTTATGAAACTATGACTGCAGATTTGTTAACCCCGGTATTAGCTTATTTGAAGACTAGAGAAAAAGGTAAAATGAGTTTTCTACTCGAATCTGTAGAAGGGTCCTTAAACCTTGCAAGATATTCATTCATCGGAAATGATCCTCAACTAGTCATTCGAAATAAAAACCAAGAAATAATGGTTAGCAGTAATAGTATTTCTGAGAATTTGCAATACAACTTATTCGACTATTTAAAAAATAGTTTAGCAGCTTTTAAACAAGCAAAAATTGAAGGACTACCTGATTTTACCGGCGGTATTGTTGGCTATATCGGTTATGAAAATATTTCTCTAATTGAACCTGAATTAACTTTTACCGAAAACAATCCAGAGCAGTATGATTCTTGTCTTGGTTTATTCAATACAGTTTTAGCTTTTGATCATTTTACTCATCAAATAATTCTTATTTCAAATGTTGAAGTAAATGAATATTCATCACTCGAAACTGCCTTCAGAACCGCGAAGGAGAGAATCGCTAATCTTAGGTTGAAATTGCTTAAGCCTCTGGAATATCTTTCTGATTTTAAGTTGTTAAAGGAACCGACTGATAGTTTTGATTTTCATGAATTCGATGAACAAGTCGATCAAGCTAAAAAAAATATTGAAGAGGGAGATATTTTTCAAATCGTTTTATCGAAGAAATTTAGGACTGAATATTCGGGTGATTTAATCAACGTTTACAGAGCACTTAGAATTATCAACCCTTCCCCTTATATGTATTATCTCGAATGTCCCGGTAATTTCACAGTTATAGGAACTTCCCCAGAAGATTTAATAAAAGTCAAAGATGGCAGAGCACAACTACTTCCTATCGCAGGAACTAGACGTCGTGGAAAGCATCAAGAAGAAGATATTCTTTTAGAGAATGAATTGATTAACGATCCTAAAGAAATTGCAGAGCATACCATGTTGTTGGATCTCGGCCGAAATGATCTGGGAAAAGTTTGTAAGTATGATTCTGTGAAAGTTCTTCAGCATATGGAAATTCAAAAATATTCTCATGTAATGCACCTTGTATCCAAAATCGAAGGAGTATTGGCTGAAAAGTTTGATGCAATTGATGCATTCAGAGCTTGTTTTCCTGCAGGTACTGTTACAGGTGCACCAAAAATCAGAGCTATGGAATTGATAAATAAATATGAAAAATCTTATAGAAATGTTTATGCCGGTGCAATCGGTTATTTTGATTTTTCCGGAAATCTCGATACTTGTATAGCAATCCGAACACTTTTTGCAACTGAATCTGAAATTGTATGGCAAGCTGGTGCCGATATTGTAGCTGATAGTAAAAGTAATTTGGAAGCTCAAGAAATCCGTAATAAAGCAGCTGTAATTATAAATGCCCTAAAATATGCTGAGGCGATTGATGAATATACTCGTTATTGATAATTATGATTCATTCACATATAATCTTGTTCAATTAGTTGGTTCGTTTGGACATAGAATAATTGTGAAAAGAAATGATAAGATAACTTTGGATGAAATTGCAGACTTAAAACCGGATAAAATTTTAATATCTCCAGGGCCCGGTAAACCGGAAGATTCAAAAATATCTATTGATACAATTAAAGAATTTGGTAATTCAACTCCTATTCTTGGAGTTTGCTTGGGGCATCAAGCTATTGGAATCGTTTTTGGCGGAAATGTTATTAAGACCAAAAACCTCATGCATGGAAAAGTTTCTCTTATCCTTCATGACAATAAAACTATTTTC
>JAGUXE010000213.1 GCA_020061995.1 Ignavibacteriales bacterium
ATTCAACGCATTCTTCCTCATCGTTATCCATTCTTATTAGTTGATAAAATAATTCATCTCGAACTAGATAAGAAAGTAATCGGGGTTAAGTCTGTCTCAGTTAATGAACCTTTTTTCCAGGGACATTTTCCAGGGCAACCAATTATGCCTGGTGTGATGATAATAGAATCTATGGCACAAACCGGTGGAATCCTTTTATTGAATGCGTTCCCAAATCCTGAAGAAAAATTAGTTGTATTTATGCAGATATCAAATGCAAAGTTTCGCAAGCCTGTTGTTCCCGGTGATCAACTTTATCTTGAAGTTGAGATGGTAAGCAGAAAAAGTAAAGTGGTACTTATGAATGCTAAAGCATTCGTTAATGAAACACTTGTTGCAGAAGCCGAATTTATGGCAGGTATTGTAGATCGTGAAAAAGCAAAACCAGAATAACAAACATCAGAAAAACTATGTCTAATATTCATCCAACCGCAATAATTAGTCCCAAGGCTAAACTTGGAGAAAATATAACAGTTGGTCCTTTCTCATTAATTGAAGATGATGTCGAGATAGGCGATAATACTTACATCGGTCCTCAAGTATGCATCTATAGCGGAGCTAGAATCGGAAATAATGTTAAAATTTACCAATCTGCCTCTATCTCTCATAAACCCCAAGATTTGAAATTCGGCAATGAAGAAACTCATTGTTTCGTTGGAGATGGAACCACGATTCATGAATTTGTAACGCTTCATAGAGGTACCAAAGAAACAAGAAAAACCGAAATTGGTAAAAATGTTTTATTGATGGCATACACTCACGTTGCACATGATTCATACATAGGGGATAATTGCATTCTTGCAAATGGTGTTCAAATTGCTGGACATGTCCATGTTGATGAATTTGCAATTATTGGTGGTATGACTCCGGTGCATCAATTTTGTTTTGTAGGCAGACACTCTATGATTGGAGGCGCATTTAGGGTTGTACAAAATGTCCCTCCATATATAATGGCAGCAGGTGAACCATTGAAATATGGCGGATTAAATGTCATCGGGTTACGAAGAAGGGGTTTTAAATCAGATCAGATAGAAACAATAAAGAAAATTTACACTTATATTTATAATTCTCAACTTAACCTGACTCAAGCAAAGGAAAAAATTGCTGCTGAATTTGGTGATAGTGTTTTAGCGGTAGAAATTTTGGAATTTCTATCAAAAGGAAATCGCGGTATTATGGGGAAGTAATTTCAAGGTTTTTTTGAAATATATTTAATGAGAAGGTCTTGAAACTAGCAAAAAACTTTTTCCCTTTAGCGTTTTATGTTTTTAAAATAAATCTACATAAAAAGTCTAATTTAAACTTGATATATGTCCGGAAAGAACAATTTAACATCTCTTTATACTTACGAATTTTATTAGGAATTAATTAATGAGCAGTACCGGCGGTCATTTCAGGAGAGTAACTACAAAAACATTTATGCTGATGAAGCAAAAAGGTATAAAAATTTCTGCTTTAACAGCTTATGATTTTATTACTGCAACTCTACTAGACAATGCAGGGATAGATCTGATCCTTGTTGGTGATTCACTCGGAAATGTTTTTCAGGGAAACGAAACCACACTTCCTGTAACAATGGATGAAATGATATATCACACCAAAGCTGTAACAAAAGGTGTTACACGAGCTATGGTTGTTGTTGATATGCCTTTCATGTCATATCAGTTAAGTGTTGATGAAGCATTTCGTAATGCAGGAAGAATTATGAAAGAAACTTCTGCGGGTGGAGTAAAGGTTGAAGGAGGCGAAAGAGTTGCTGAAACAATTAAGAAAATTACTGATGCCGGGATTCCTGTTATGGGACATATCGGATTAATGCCACAGAGCATTCATCAGTACGGGAGTTACCGCGAACGTGGTAAAACTAATGAAGAAGCATCCGAAATTTTAAATGATGCAAAAGTCCTTGAACAAGCAGGAGCATTTTCATTAGTTCTTGAAAAGGTTCCGGCTGAACTTGCAAAAAAAGTTGCAGAAAGCGTTTCAATACCATTAATAGGTATCGGAGCAGGTGTACATTGCGATGGACAAATACTTGTTATTTCAGATATGCTCGGTTTGAATAAAGAGTTTCATCCCCGATTTGTTCGTTATTATGCTCATCTTGCTGATTCGATTGATTCTGCTGTAAAAAGTTATATCCATGATGTTAGGGAAAAATCTTTCCCCTCAGAGGATGAAAGTTATTAATTGTTTTTAGTCACTTTAGTTTTTGTATTATGAAATATCTCTTATTATTCGTATTCTTTTTTGCTTCAAATAGTTTTTCTCAAATAGATTACCAGGAGTTTTTATCCGGAGCACATGTTGTTGATTTAACTGTTGAGCGGGGTGCGTTATGGGTTGCTACAAACGGTAAAGGAATTCATCAATATATTTACAGTGAAAACAAATGGGTAATGTATTCAACAGAGAATAAAAATATTGAGAATAATTTTTTTGAGTGTGTCGCCGTTAGTGATGAATATGTTTGGGCGGGAACTACCGATGGGTTATTCATCCTTGATAGAAAAAGAAACCAATGGAAGAAACGTAAATTTGCTGTAGGTGGCGAATATGGAAATTGGATTCGCTCATTAGCTTATGATCAAGATCAAAATATACTTTGGATTGGGCGTTTTAAAAATTTAACTCGACTTGATGTAGAAAAACAAAAATTTGATGATTATGATTTAACGATGAATGGTGACCCAAAAGCAAATACCATAAAAACGATTAGATTTGAAGAGGATTCTTACGTATGGTTCGGGACTGAGGCAGGTGTGTTCCGTTATGATAAAGCTACTCAATTCAATGGTATTTCATCTTTAACTTATTTTAGCAATAAAAAAAACGCCTTTAGAAATGAAGGTGAATCGGTCTCGGTTACAGGAATACTTTTTGATAAACAATATATATGGTTCGGAACTGATGAATTTATTACCAACGAGAGACCCAAATTTAATCTCGGAGGTATTTACAGGTTTAACCGTCAAGCAACATGGGATAGGATAGATAAGAATAACGGACTAATAGCTAACGGCATTTTTGCTCTTGCAAGAACCGGGAATAAAATTTGGGCGTCAGTCTATCAATTCGATAAGAAAACAAAATCGGAAGTTGGTAAAGGAATTTATTTAATTGATCGGGTAACCGGAAAAATTACAAAAGTTAATCCTGATGCCATAACTATCGGTTCAAATACCATCAAGAAAATGTTATTTGACGGACATTCGATGTGGTTAGCAACCGATGCCGGACTCTGGAGAGTAACAATCGTAAATGAGTTTGCAATTTGGAACGGAATAAAGACTCCAAAAATAAAAGAAATTAAAGGTAGAATTTCAGAATGATAAGTATCACCAAAGATCGTCTTCAAACATTAAAAAATAATTTTGCAGGAAAGCGCATTGCTATCATTGGTGATATGATGCTTGATTCTTATTTCTGGGGAGAGGTTAAAAGGATATCTCCTGAAGCCCCTGTCCCTGTTGTTGAAGTGGAAAATGAATTTTATCGATTTGGAGGTGCAGCAAATGTTGCTTATAATATTCTAAAATTGGGTGGCATTCCTATACCAATAGGAGTTATAGGTTATGATAATGACGGCTCAATTTTCACATCGCTGTTAAATGAATCCCAAATAATTTCAGATGGGCTAACTGTTGATGAAAAAAGACCAACAACAGCAAAGACAAGAGTTATAGCACAAAACCAACATGTAGTGCGAATTGATAAAGAGAAGAAAGAATATATTAATGAAACTGTAGAAAAGAAGCTCTTCGAATTCTTTCTTTCTAAATCAAATGAACTTGATGGGATAATTCTACAAGATTATAATAAAGGTGTGCTAACTCCGACTTTAATTGAGAAAATTATTAATACTGCCAAAGAAAAAGATATTCTAATAACTGTTGATCCAAAATTCAATAATTTTTTCAATTACAAAAATGTTACTGTCTGTAAACCAAACAGAAAGGAAGCCGGCGATGTTCTTGGAATGCAGATCAAAACTGCTGCGGATGTCACTTTTGCCGGTAGTCAATTATTGGAGAAACTTAATGCTGAATATATACTGCTAACTTTAAGTGAGGAAGGGATAGTTGTTTTTCAGCGAGGGAAATCGGAGAAGAGAATACCGACAAAGGCGCGAAAAGTTGCAGATGTTTCCGGGGCAGGTGATACTGTTATATCAACTTTAACAATTGCTTTAGCGGCTGGAGCGGATATTTATGAATCTTCGTATCTCGCAAATTTTGCAGGTGGTATTGTGTGTGAGGAAGTCGGGATTATACCGATTGAGATGGATACTCTTTTTAATGCGGTTAATAAGGAAATTGAGTAATGAATAAAAATCATTATCCACTTGATGAAATTATTTCTTTGAGGAAAAATCTTAAAAAGTTGAATAAAAAAGTTGTATTCACAAATGGTTGCTTTGATTTAATTCATTCCGGTCATGTTGATTATCTAGTAAAATCAAAACAGACAGGTGATATTTTAATCGTCGGGTTAAACAGTGATGCTTCGATAAAGAGAATAAAAGGGGAAAAACGTCCAATATTAAAAGAAGATGAGAGAGCTTTTATTATTTCAAATTTGAAAGCTGTTGATTATGTGACTCTTTTTGAAGAAGATACCCCTTTGGAATTAATTAGTAAAATTATTCCAGATGTACTAGTAAAAGGAGCTGATTGGTCAATAGAAAATATTGTCGGGCGTGATATAGTTGAACAAAGTGGTGGAGAAGTAAAAACTATTGCTTTTGTAAATGATCAATCAACTTCAAAAATAATCAATTTAATAACTGATAGATATTGTAAGTGAGCACTGATGATACAATCGTAATTAAAAGGAGAAGCTTATTTCACAAAATTGTTAATGGCTTCTTATATACTCTGCTTACGGGTTTGATAATCTTTTTAATCTTTTTTGGTTTTTCTCAAACTTCAACCTTCCGAAATGTATTAAGAGAAAATGTTGTTGAAATACTAAATGATAATATCAACGGTGTTTTTTCTCTTGAAAAGATTGACGGCACAATTTTTACTTCCATTATTCTTCGAAATACGTTTCTCACTGACAAAATAGACACAATTGCATCGATAAAAAAAATCGAAATTAAACTGAGCCCGCTTAAGATATTGCTAAAACAAATCTATATTCGAAGTGTTGTAATTGAAAATGCTGATATCGTTTTATTAAAAGATACTTCGGGAGTTTTAAATATTTCAAAAGTGTTTTTACCATCAGAGGATGAAGATAGTACTTCTTCTGATTTTCCTTTTTCTATTCGGGTAGCCGATTTATCACTTACCGGAATAAACTTCAAATTACAAACTTATGAAAATCGAAATAGCTCTTCATCTTATGAGAACATGAATTTTGATGATTTAAGAATCTCAGATTTGCGAGTTAGGTTAAATACCTATTTATCAATTTCTGATAATGAATATGAACTCGAACTAAATGAGATTGGCTTTAATCCGAATTTTACTTTCATCCCCAATTTAGAATTATCAGGTTCGTTTTTGTTAAACGAAAAAATTATTCAAGTCAGAAATCTAAATCTTAAGACTAATGAGACAAAAATTTATCTATCAGCTACAGTTGAACGACTGAATATATTTGAGGAAATAAATTCAGAAATATTTAATAACGCGGGCATTTCTCTAAACCTTGAATCGGAAAATTTTGATTTTGACTTATTAACTACATTCATTCCGCCAATGGAAATTTTAAAAGGTAAAATAAGTGCAAATCTTCAAGCCGAAGGGACCTTTAAAGAAATAATTATTAATAAACTTGATTTAGATTATATCGACACAAAACTTTCGGCAAATGGTAAAATATCAAATTTGGAAAATCCTGAAGAATTGCAAATTGATGTAAGCATTTTGAATTCGGAAGTAGATTATCGAAATGTAAATTCATTATTACCGTCATTAGACCTGCCCAAGTTCAGTGGTTTGGATAAAGTATATTTCGATACATTAAAATATGTGGGCACTCCGTTTAATTTCATAAGCAGATATGCAATTAGATTGAATAACGGTTCAATAAATGGAGATGTTGCGCTTGATTATCGTACTCCCGTAATGATATATGATTTAAATCTCCTTTCAAAAAATATAGATATCAACCCGATTTTTGATATTCCATTAAAACTAAATCTCTCAACGTCCATTAAAGGGAAAGGAACTGACGCAGATAGATTGTCAGCTGTATTTGATATTGATGCGGATGGAACTGTTTTTCAGAATAATAGGTTTTCTGAG
>JAGUXE010000010.1:5000-22330 GCA_020061995.1 Ignavibacteriales bacterium
CAGCATCCTCCGAAAATCCACCTGCATTCTCAATGGCATTTTTCAAATTGCTACTATTTTGGTTATCGGAATGTAACCCGGCGACTTCACCTCTCCAAGGACAGCAACAGTAAATGCTTTCTTGTTCGTTTCATCAGCTATTATTCTAATCCTATCTCCTCGTTCCAAAGAGACTAAATCATTTATGTTAACATTAATCTTAGTCATTTCATTTCCAATATAGTTGAGTCTGATAATCTCGACAGACTTAACATCATAAGCCTTGTGAACACCATGAGCAAGCTCTAATGCTGTCTGCAAATTATCCCCATCTACAAACTGGAATTTTCCGGGAAGGTTTACCGCTCCTTCGACAGAGAAAAAACTTCTTTCCATATCAACGGTCGGAAATATTATTACATCATCATTTTTTAGATATGGATTATTGGAATAATCTCCATTTGTCCTAAACATTAATAAATCTAATTTAACTGTCTCTCCGGAAATTCTTTTTAACTTTATATCCCTCAATCCGTAATTGATTAATTTAGTTTGAATTTCATTTACCATAATTTCACTTTTCGCAGTTTGAAAAAGTGAAACCTGTGCTTCATTAAAAATTCTTGTAATAAATTGGTCAACTCTCTCATTCATTTGTGCATTAAATGATCCTGTTGTTATGAAGTTCCCACCAATTGCAACATTAATAGTTGGTGAATTTGAACTTGACAGAGCTTTTAGAAGTTGCATATCAGTTTGAGAAAAATTGAGTTGACAAAATAATGCCACATTAAGCAGGGTAAGCAAAACGGTTTTTATATTCTTTCCAGTATTTTTCATTTTTATTCTCATTAGTTCCTCTATTTGGCTGAATATTGAAGTGAATAATATTTTTGATAATCACCCGAAATTATTCTCTCCCACCATTGCTGGTTCTCAAGATACCATTTGATTGTATAATCAATTGCTGTTTCAAAATTAAAAGATGGTTTCCATCCCAGTTCATTCTCAATTTTGGAGGCATCGATTGCATACCGCCTATCATGTCCCGGACGATCTTTTACATATTGAATTAGAGTTTCAGGCTTTCCAAGAATTTTTAGTATTAATTTAATAATATTTATGTTTGGCATCTCATTATTTGCACCAATGTTATAAACCTCACCAGATTTACCCTTTTCAAAAACTAAATCAACAGCTTTATTGTGATCGATTACATAAATCCAATCTCTCACATTCATCCCATCACCGTAAACTGGCAAACTTTTATTATTGAGAGCATTTATAATCATAAGAGGGATTAATTTTTCCGGGAACTGATATGGTCCATAATTGTTTGAACATCGCGTAACAGAAACCGGCATTCCGTAAGTATGATAAAATGCTAATGCCATCATATCAGCACCGGCTTTGCTTGATGAGTAAGGACTATTTGGTGATAAGGGAGTTCCTTCAGTAAATAATCCTTCATTTCCCAAACTCCCGTAAACCTCATCTGTTGAAATCTGTAAAAACTTTTTCACTTCAAATCTTCTTGCTGTTTCAAGAAGTACATTTGTTCCAATTACATTGGTTCGATAAAATACTTCCGACCCTAATATGCTCCTATCAACATGAGATTCAGCAGCAAAATTTATTACATACTTGATTTCATATTTCTTAAAAAGATATTCAACTAATTCCGAATTAGTGATATCTCCTTTTACAAAACGATAATTCGGATTGTTTTCAGATTCTTTTAAATTTTCGAGATTACCGGCATAAGTCAGTTTATCAAGATTCACAATAAAATAATCATCTCTTTCTTTTAAAATATGATTAATATAATTGCTCCCAATGAATCCGGCACCACCGGTTACTAAAATTTTCTTCATAAAAATAATTCCGTGTTAATATGCAAAAAAGCCGAAAAATATTCCGGTTTGAATAAATAGTGCGTCCCCTTTTAATGTTGATGGGGTATTGAATACTTCCTTTTTATTATCAACTTGCCAATCTTCTCCAAAAGTAAAAGCATAACCGGCACCAATTCTTAATGAAACAAAACGATATACAGGAATATCAACGTTCAGGGTTGGTGCAAATACAAAATGTGTTTTACTTATTTGTCTGCTGAAACTTGATGCATATTGTGAAGTATCCGAAATTTCATTCCAGATATCATCCCACTGAAAAGTTGATTTATTCCTAAACAACTCGATTTTTGTATCTCCGCCTCCAATTATTGCACCTATCGAGACAGCAAAACTACGACTAAACGGAATTGAATATTCCAAAGTCAAACCGCCAAAATTCATTGAGTAAATAACTTCTCTTTCATACCCGTCTTTGAAAGCCGTGCTGCTAGTTGAACCTCCAAATCCAATTCCCCCGATACGCAAATTGGGTATGAAACTTAAGTAGACAAATCCCGCTCCACCTGAAGCAAAGAAACCACTATTACTAAGTGCCGGTGCACCAAACCCACTCAATTTTGAATTAAGTTCATTAAAGTTGGGAATGAACCACGAGGGTGAAAACCCTCCACCAGCCCCAAATGGTGAATCAAAATATCTCTTTTCTTGCGCTTCAATTTTTTGAGACAATAGGAAAACCAAAATTAAAAATATTGTTCTAAGCATGTTTACCTCTTGGAATATTAATATAACTTATTTTTCATTTTCATCTTCTGAGGGATATGTTACTTTCATCTCATAATTCCATTTATCAAAATATAAATTTCCTCCTCGCCATTCAACTTCGCCACGCTGGAAATCAATAGTTTCACTTCTAGGATAAATCTTTGCCGGGAAAAGAGGTTTTGCATAATCGTCATTGACAATATATCTATAAGGATCAATTCCTGAAGCATAAAAATATTTCACCATATCATTACTACTCTCTTGAATTCCGAAATCAGGATCTACTGTAATCCACCCAAATTCATCAAAATAAACTTCAGCCCAATCATGTAGATTAATTGAACCCGGATGCAGCATCCAACCACTTTGCCATTTTGCAGGTATTCCATTATATCGACAAAGGGTAATGAACAACAGAGATTTAATTCCGCAATCCCCATGCATATTTTCTAAACAATAATCCGTGATTGCATTTAATGTTGAATATTCTCGAGCACTTGCCCATGGAATATTTTCACCTATCCATTCCATTATTAATTTTAACTTTTTATAGTTATTAGTTTCACTACCAATAATGTTTTTAGAAATCTCTTTAATTTTGTCACTAAAATGAATATGAGGAAGTCTCTCTGAAGTGAATAATTTAAATACTTCAGAATTCTTTGAAATATTATATTCTTTATTATTTTCAAATCGTACATACGAACCAAATCCTAAATACTCAAGTTCATAAGAAAAGATAGTTGGTTTATTTGGTTCTGCTACATGTTCAATATAAATGGTACTGTGAGAAAATTCGTTTTTACTTATTAAATAATCAGCACTATTAACTTCCATCAAATTGATGTTTTGATGTCTAATGTTATTTTGCCTCGGGAAAGGCAACCAACACCTAATCGTTTCACCTGCGGGTACAACGTCAGGTTTAACTTCGAGCTTATAGTTGATTCTGAATTTTACTGGTTTAAGTAATCGTCTTTTGGTGATTTCGTATTCTTGCAAAAGTAAAGAGATATGTAGAGACAAGAAATCGGTAAGTTTATTCTCACTGATTCCATCAACTCTCTGTTTAACTTTCTTTGCATCTTTATCTATTCGGAAAAGATTAGGGATAGCATTCTTGAAATATCGTTTCTCCCCGTTAATCAATTTCACTTCTAGTGCTTTTGATGCTTCCCATGAATCAATCATTTCGACGGTGAGATGAGGATAATATTTTTTCAATTGATTAAAGATGTAACTCTGGTTTCTTGTGAAATCCTTTTCTATTCGATCCATCAAATCTTTCTTAAAAAAAAGTTCATTCTTCTCTAATTCTGTAAGATTTGAAAAACCGATTAAAGAATCTATAATCATACTCGCATTATTATGATTCCCGGCATCAATTTCTTTATGTAAGTCGGTAAATTTCTGTTGACTGTAGAAAGCTGTTTGCATCATTAGAATTGCAATTATTACTATTTTCTTCATAACATTTAAATTTTCATTCTTGAATTGAACATATCAAATCAGCGACATATCTAAAAACTCCTTCACCCCCTTTTTGAGGAGCTACAATGTGACATTCATTTATCACCTGAGAAGCTGCATCCTTAGGACAAATACTCAAACCCACAAAATTGAGAACTTCAAGATCATTAACGTCATCACCGATAAAAGCTATATTTTCCTTTGATAAACCTGACTCTTCAATTATTTTTTTTACCGAATCCAATTTGTTTTCTACTCCGTACAAGATGAAATCAAACTTTAGAACTTCTGCACGTTTCTTAGCTATTGGTGTTTTATCGGCAGAAACAATTCCTGACATAATTCCGGAATTTCTCAGAAGAATAACCCCCATACCGTCCTTGGCGTTGAATTTTTTCAACACAAGACCATCTTCAGTATAAAACATCCCTCCGTCGGTTAAAACACCATCAACATCAGTGAGTAACAATCTTATTTTCTTTAATCGGCTAAAATTCTTTTTGCTAATTATTTCTTTTGACACAATATTTACCCAATTCATTATTTATATTATTAAGTATATTATTTTCTGAATTAGTGAACAATTCAGACATTTCAAAAAACAGACTATAATAATATGCATTTTTTTGTTGTTTGAAAAATGAAGTCATCGATTACAGTTATCAATAAATAGTCACACAGTTTACTTCATAAAATTTAAGTTCACAATTCTTAACTGCGAAATAATCTACGATGGCATGAATTATTTTCGTGGTCAGATATTCCAAAAGTTCCTGTTTTAAACAAAATTAAATAAATTTTCACTGGAACATATTTTGCAGTTGGTTTCCATGAAAAAAAAATTATTCACTCATCAGGTGGTGGTTATTAAACTTATAAAATCACTATCAAATCACAATCTAAAAGATTAATTATGAAAAAATTTACTCTCATCATGTTTTCCTTAATAATTTTATTAACCATGCAAGTTTCAGCCCAATGGATTAACAAATGGAATTCAGAGCCTATAAGTTATACCACAATAACAGGATGGTTCAATTTCGTAAAAACTGAGAATGGTTGGAATCAACGCTTCTATTACCTTGACTCTCTCAAATTTATAGTCTATGCTGATCACTTCTCGCAAAATCCTCAGTATACTTATAATTTTACTGCGCCAGAAATACTAGCCGGACAACAACTATATTCAATAGCGCATGATGTTACGGGTGATGGTATTACAGAATTTTACATCCTCAGTTGGTATGGGAATTCTTCTGAATACCGTCAGGGTTTCAAGATATTAGATATTACAACAAACACCGCCATCTTCGAAAAGAATGCTGCAAATGCTTACTACTCTTACCCATCATTTTCTGATGTTGATGGTGATGGAATTATTGAATGTTATTTCATAAAATACCCTTATCCTTTCGACGGGACCTATACTTATGAAGTTTATACAACTAACACAACAGGATTAAATAATAATGACCGGCCAATTCGATTTGAATTAAAACAGAATTTTCCTAATCCGTTTAATCCATCAACTAAAATTGAATTCTCTCTGGAAAGAGGGGAGAATGTCCGTTTAGAAATTTTTGATATTACAGGAAGAAGTGTTACAACCTTAGTTAATGAGTTTAAGAACTCCGGGAATCATTCAGTTATTTGGGACGGTAAAGACTCTCAAAATTTTTCTCAACCAACCGGGGTTTATTTTTATAGGCTTAACATTTCAAATCGTTCAGAAAACAGGAAAATGATAATTCTTAAATAGTTTAGTTTCAGTGTGCAGCAATATAAATTACTTTCTTAATAATTATTTGACATCCAATTTAAACCATGTTCATCGAATCTATGTCGAACAACTACTTTCAATAAAAGGAGTGAAATGAATACTTTTAATGTTCCACCAAATGTCGCAGTAAGCGATACAGGATTTGTGTTTCTCCCGACTACCGGGGAAACATTTACACTAAACGAAATTGGTAAGGAAATTTTTAAGCAGCTTCAACAAGGTAAAAGCTACGATGAAATTGTTGAAATAATTTTGTCATTCTATGATATTGATAAAAATTCTTTGGAAAAAGATTTTAATGATTTTGTTATGCAATTAAAAAACTATTCTTTAGTAGTTGAATTATGAACATAGCTGTAACCGGTTTAAATGCCACCGACAACCCTGGACCCGGTATTCCGGTAATCAGAAGTATAAAAGCTCATCCTGAATTTAAAGGCAATATTATCGGGTTAATTTATGACTCGCTTGAGCCGGGAATTTATATGGAAGATATGGCTAATAAATGCTATTTAATTCCATATCCTTCAACCGGTCTCGAAATGTTATTTGAACGTATTTCTGCAATACATGAAAAAGAGAAAATCGATCTTATTATTCCAACCCTAGATTCAGAGCTTTATGGTTTTGCGAAACTAAAGGATCGGTTTACTGAAATTGGTATCAAAACTTTTTTACCTACTATCGGACAACTAAACATTAGAGCAAAGGATAATCTTTTTGACTTTTGCACTTCGCATGAAATAAAAGTTCCGAAAAATATTCTTCTAACATCATCCAACGACATCTACAATATTCCTAAAGATTTTAAATATCCTGTTGTTGTGAAAGGAATTTTTTATGATGCATACATTGCCAATAATTTCGATGAAGTTAAAACTGCTTTTCACAAAATGAGTGCTAAATGGGGTTATCCGATAATTGTACAGGAGTATATAAAAGGAACAGAATTCAATGTTGTTGCTCTCGGAGATGGAACTGGAGAAACAGTTGGCGCAGTCCCGATGAAAAAACTTTATATAACTGATAAAGGAAAAGGTTGGGCCGGAATTACGATTGATGATCCAAATTTATTAAATCTTTCAAAAAAAATAATTTCCAAAACTAAATGGAAAAGTGGATTAGAACTTGAGTTTATGAAATCAGAAGATACAAACGAATATTATCTGCTAGAAATAAATCCCCGTTTCCCCGCTTGGGTTTATCTTGCTCCGAATGCGGGGCAAAACCTTCCATACGCTTTGGTTCAGTTAGCAATGGGAGAAAATGTAAAACCGTTCGAACAATATACTGTAGGGATAGTATTTGTGCGTGCCGCATGGGACTTGATTACAAACTTAAAAGCTTTTGAAAAAATTGCAATCCAAGGAGAAATTTAATGGATACGAAAAAACGATATGAACGCCCGGTAATTACAAAACACTATTCAGGTTTTATGAATAAGATCGGAACAAGTTCATTCTCAAAACCCAAAAAAGATATTGATGGTATAGCCGTTAATGATTTAGTTGAGAAATTCGGTTCCCCTTTGTTTGTAATTTCTGAAAAGAAAATTAGACTAAACCAGAGGAACGCATTACGCATTTTCAAAACACGTTATCCAAAAGTTCAGTTCGCATGGTCGTATAAAACAAACTATTTAAATGCAGTTTGTTCTGTATTCCATCAGGAAAATTCATGGGCAGAAGTTGTATCTGAATTTGAATATGACAAAGCCCGCAAACTTGGTATCAAAGGAGCGAATATTATATTCAATGGTCCTGATAAAAGTCGCAAAGCTCTCTTGAAAGCCATTAATGAAAAAGCAAAAATTCACATTGATCATTTTGATGAACTTTATGAAATTATAGAACTATGTGATACCGAAAAACTTAAAGCTAAAGTTGCAATAAGAATCAACATGGATGTTGGTGTTTATCCAAAATGGGATCGGTTCGGATTCAATTATGAAAACGGTGAAGCTTGGCAAGCAATAAAAAGAATTGTCACTAATAAAAACTTAGAACTGATTGGACTTCATACACATATTGGAACATATATGATGTCAACAGAAGCTTATCGAATTGCTGCTTCAAAATTAGCTGGTCTCGCCAAAAGTATTAAAGAACAATTCGATATAATTCTAGAATACATTGATCTTGGTGGCGGTTTTGCTTCGCACAATACTCTACTTGGACAATATTTGCCCGCTGAAGAAGTCATTCCTTCAATTGAGCAATTCGCTGATGCTATTTCATCCGGTTTATTTGAATTAAACTTTAAAAACGATGACTTACCTTTGCTAATTTTGGAAACAGGTAGAGCATTGATTGATGATGCTGGCTTTTTAATTTCAAGTGTATTGGCTAATAAACGTCTATCAGATGGTAAAAAAGCTTTAATAATTGATGCCGGTGTGAATATCTTGTTCACCGGATTTTGGTACAAACACAAAATTACACCGGCACAAGATTGCGGAATTCATACGGAAGAATCAGCTATATTCGGTCCTTTGTGCATGAATATTGATGTTGTTAGAGAAAGCATTACTCTTCCTCTTCTAAAAAAGGGAGATAAAATTGTCATCGAGTATGTTGGTGCTTATGACATGACTCAATGGATGCAGTTTATAACATTGAGGCCAAATGTTGTTATGATAATGGAAGATGGATCAGTTGAATTAATTAGGAAATCAGAAACACTTGATTATATAACTGATGTTGAATTGCTTCCTGAAAAACTCTCGTTAAAGTAAAAAGAAATTGAGATTATATTGAAACTTCATGCATTATTGAGCGAATCAAGTTTAATGTTTATTGATTCAATCCTTTACTCATATGCCCAAATATTTTTTTCGAACAGGCGATGGCTGGGGGCATTGATTCTCGCAGTAACTATGTTTTTTCCTTTAGTCGGTTTAATGGGTCTGCTTGGTGTGACTATCGCCAATATTACTGCAGCAATTCTAAAGTTCGACCAGGCGAAAATTCGAAGCGGATTTTATGGATTTAATGGAATATTATTTGGAGTGGCTGCAGGTTATTATTATGAATTAAGTTTTTTCATGATTTTAATAATACCTGTATTTCTGATTATTACTTTTTTCATCTCAGCTGTGCTAGAACATTATTTGGCTGTTGCATTTAATCTTCCCGGATTAAGTTTACCTTTTATTTTTTCTTTATACATCTTTATAATATTCCTAACAAACTACGGGGATATTAAAATTCATCATTTAAGTTTTCCATATGATAACTTGTTAGCAAGTTTCCCGATATTTATTAAAAATTATTTCAAATCTTTAGCACTCATAGTGTTCCAACCTAGTGTTTTTGCAGGCATTATTTTGTCAATAGGTATACTTATTTTCTCCAGAATTCTCTTTGTGCTGAGTATAGTCAGTTATAGCTTATCAGCAATTTTGTTAACAATTATTTTACCAGTTCAAACGGATCAATTAGCTATACTTGTTGGTTTTAATGCAATTCTAACAGCCTTTGCATTAGGTGGTGTATTAATACTACCTTCACCAAAAAGTTTTTTTCTAATGGTAATTTCGACACTAATTGTTGTAATCTTTACAGGATTTTTTCACAAGTTGTTGACTGGAACTCTTCTGCCACTTTTAGTGCTTCCATTTAATTTCATTGTTCTTTTCACAATCTATAGTTTGAAATTCAGAAAAGAACAAAGTGAGTTAGACTTATTATACTTTACACCCGGTTCACCTGAGGAGAATCTTTATTACCATCAAAACAGAAAAAACCGTTTTGATAGATTTAAATATTTCTATCCAGAGCTTCCCTTTTTCGGTGAATGGTTCGTTTCTCAAGGATTTGAAGGTGCTTATACTCATAAAAATGCATGGAAGTATGCTTGGGACTTTGTTGTTATAGACGAGAAGAAATCCCAATTCTCCAACGAGGGAAATCAACTCACCGATTACTACTGTTACAAACTCCCCGTTTCATCACCTCTCGACGGAAAAGTTGTAAAAGTTGCAAGTTCAATTCCGAATAATGAAGTAGGTGATGTTAATCTTGATAAAAATTGGGGAAACACTGTAATAATTGACCATGGTGAAGGTCTTTTTAGTGCTGCCTCACATTTGGATTCTGATTCTATTAAACTTAAAGAGAATGATTATATTCTCAAAGGTGATGTTATTGGTCTATGCGGTAATAGCGGACGCTCTCCATATCCCCACATCCATTTTCAATACCAATTGACTGATAAAATTGGAGACAAGACTTATCGTTTTCCTTTTGCTCATTTTATTGAAAAGAGAGAGGATAAACTTATTGCTAAAAGTTTTGATTATCCGAAGGAGAATAGCATAATTCAGAATATTGTTGTTCACAAAACAATAAAAAAAGCATTTGGATTAAGGTTAGGTGATAAAATAACACTTCAATGTTCGGTTAATGAAAATTCATTCACGGAAGAATGGGAAGTGAAAGTAGATATTTACAATATGCTCTACATAGAAAATGACCAAAAAGAAACAGCATATATTTATTTAACAGATAAAGTTTTTTACTTTTCCCACTATTTGGGAAGTAAAAAATCTGCGCTATACTATTTCTTTCTTTTAGCATATCAAGTTCCACTATGCTATCATGCCAATCTTGAATGGAAGGATCAATATTCACTTTCACAATTAAACGGTACATCAATAAGGTATCTGACTGAATTTTTACTTTCGTTTAAGAATTTTATTCATGCTGAAGGAAATTTCAAGTATTTAGAAAGAGATGAACATAGTGAATCATTTATTATCGAAAACAAAATTGAATTAAAGGGAAATGGGATTCTATCCTCACTAAATAAGACCATGTCTGGTCAAATTAAAATCAGTGACGATGGGAAAATTGATTCGTTTCAATTCTCAAGTAAACACAACTATAAATTCAACGCTACTTTAACAAGTAATAACGGAGATTTATCATGAAGAATTATATTATTACCGGATTATTAACTACAACTATTATTATGCTTTTTTTTGTTACCCAGCTTTTATCTCAACAAAAAGACAGTCGTATCTCCGCTTTTAATTCATCTGTTAAATATGAGTTAAAAGGTGATTATAAAAATGCTTTATCAGAGCTGCAAAAAATTTATTCTGAAAATAAAAATAATTACTTAATTAATTTAAGGTTAGGTTGGCTATATTACTCATCGAAAGAGTATAACAAATCGTTTGAGTTTTATAGTGCGGCTGCTAAATTAAATCCCGAAAGTGTTGAAGCAAAAATTGGATTAACTTACCCACTCTCTTCCATGGGAAAATGGAATGATATTGTTGACATCTACAAAAACATTCTTAAGGTGGAGAATAATAATTATACTGCCAATTTAAGATTGGGGCAGATTTATTTAGAACGATTTGATTATCCGACTGCAAAAAAATACCTCGAAAAAGTGCAAACACTTTATCCGGGCGAGTTTGAACCTAATTTATCACTCGGATATACTTATTATTATCTCGGTAATAATCAAAAAGCAAAAGAACTCTTTACATACGCATTAATGCTGGATGAAAATAATGCATTAGCTTCAGCAGGTTTAAAATTAGTAAAATAGAATTCATTTTTCCGAGGTAAACATTTTGAGACTTCTTGTTTTCATTTGCTTAATGTTGAGTCTATTTAGTAAAATATCATTTGCTGATTCAACATTTATCGCCCCTTCATATTTTTTAACTTATGGTGATTATTCGAATAAATCTTATTCGATTTCCAATTCTTTCTATCTCTCCACATATCTGACTAATCGAATCACCTTAATAAATCATTATGAATACTTAAATATTAAGCTTGGTAAGGATTCTACTTTTCGCCAGCATACTCTTCTCGGTGGGACAATAATAAATTGGTTCCCTTACTACTTTAAATTTTATTACAGTTATAAGCGAGGTGACTATCTTGTTGATAACAATCAGTTTTATTCAGATCATACAAACATTTACTCATTTGAAACAGTTTATTATCAAAATCTTTTTTATTTGGGGTTGAGTTATTCTTTTGAAAATGCAATCGGGATTTTAAACACAAATAATCTTACCCATCAACAAATTCACCAGTTAACAGGTAGAATTGATTATATTTATTCTCCCTCACTTTATTTATCTGTCCGGCCTAATTTCAGTTCATTAAAGGATGGACGTGAGTTATATTCGCTCTCCGGAAAGATCACATATTTTCCAATTATCACTACTTCAATTAAAGTCTATGGATTTTATGGTGAGCGTGCCTACTATTTCGACAACGATCTTTTGACTTTATTCAATCAAGATGAAACACAAAAATATCAAGCCGGAGTTCAAATAGACTACTATCCTTCATATTATTTGCTTTTTTCTGCCGGAGTTCAGCATACGAAGTTTCAAACAATTAGTATAAATTATTTTGTTGCAGGTATCCGTTACGGTCTCTTTATTTAATCACTGATTATTGATATTTTGGTTTTCAATTAATAATCAAAATGATATGAATATTGAAGCCCTTTACAAATTAAGTAGAAAAAATAAAAAGAGAATAATCGGATTAATGTCAGGCACCTCCCTTGATGGTATAGATGTTGTCCTGATTGAAGTAAAAGGAAATGGTTTAACTACTAAGATTAAACAACGTGCATTTGATACTTTTCCCATTCCTGAAAAATTAAGAGAGATGATTCACCATAATGCCGAGTTCAAAGGCGGAAATGTTACTGAATTATGTCAACTCAATTTCATGATAGCCCATCTTTATGCAGATTGTATAATTAAATTCTTAAGAAAGTTAAATCTCAAATCATCCAATATTGATTTAATTGGAACACACGGGCAAACCATTCAACATCTACCCAAAAAAGAAAAAATTTTTGGTATAAACTCAGCTTCAACATTACAGATTGGCGATCCATCAGTACTAGCAAAGCTAACAGGAATATTAACAATTGGTGATTTCAGAGTTGCTGACGTTGCTTTAGGCGGACAAGGTGCACCACTTGTCCCTTACTTTGATTACATCCTTTACACATCAAAAACAAAAAACCGTGCTTTACTGAATATCGGAGGAATCTCAAATATAACTTCGCTCCCAAAAAATGTTAATCTTACCAACATCGCAGCATTTGACACAGGTCCGGGAAATATGTTAATCGATCAAGTCGTTAAAAGGTATTTTAACAAACCATTTGATTATAATGGAAAACTTGCATCAAAAGGAAAAGTTAATTCAACACTATTAGAGAGTCTTTTAAAATCTGATCAATTTACAAAAACTAAACCGCCGAAATCATCAGGGCGTGAATATTACGGTAAATATTTTCTGCCTCCATTTTATGAACAAATGGATAAACTGAACAAGTATGATGTAGTTTCAACTATTACTTACTATACTTCAAAAACTATTTATTACAATTATGAGAAATTCATCAAGAAGAATTCTCTATTAACCGAACTATTTGTTAGTGGCGGCGGAGCTCTTAATCAAACACTTTTAAAGTACTTGCAGTCACTTTTTGGATACTCTGTATCAGTGAAGACCAGTGATTTTATTGGTATATCTATTGAAGCAAAAGAAGCTATCTGTTTTGCCGTATTAGCAAATGAGACACTAAGTGGAAATGGAGCAAATGTAGTTACTGTAACCGGGGCTTCAAAGCCGACAATATTGGGAAAAATATGTCTGCCTTAAAAGTTTTAATAACAGGTGGTAGCGGTTTACTCGGGCAATATCTCAATATCGAATTATCAAAACATTTTGAAATATTGACTCTTTATAATTCAATTGCGGGAAATGTTAAATCGTTTAATAATCGTTGTATCGACATAACAGATTTTATTGCAATAAAGTTGATTTTTGATGAGTTTAAACCTGATGTTGTTTTCCATACAGCAGGAATCTCAAATGTTCAAACTGCAGATAAACTACCACCAAGTGAAGTATTTAATATAAATGTAAAAGCGACTGAAAATATTGCACAACTTTGTGATAGTTTCAGAACTCGATTATTTTATACATCAACTGATTTAGTTTATGCAGGTTATCGCGGTTCAATGTTAAAGGAAGAATCTAAATTGGTTCCATTATCACTTTATGCCGAGACTAAATTAATAGGTGAGATAAAGATAAAGGAAACATTTGACAACTTTGTGATATTGAGAACAGCCTTATTATTCGGATATGGGATGAATTTAAGAACAAATTTTTTTCATCAAATGGTAAATAATCTTAGGAACAGAAAAGTTGTTAATCTATTTACTGACCAATTCAGAACCCCACTCCCTTTACCTGAGGCTGCTTCAATTGCTGTTGATTTAATAAAGGCAAACTTTTCTAATGAAATTATTAACTTCGGGGGCTCGGAACGAATTTCACGTTTTGAAATGGGAAAGATGATTTGTAAAATTGAAAATATTGATGATCAATTACTTAATCCAATCACAATGGATCAGATTTCCGGACTTCCAATTGTGGCTGATGTCTCAATGGATACATCAAAACTAAAATCATTTGGTATTAATCTGTTATCTATCGATGAATCCCTTCACAATGTTTTATCTCAATTTAAATAATTTAAGGAGAAAGCTTGAAACAACTACTCGGAGCACATACCTCAATTCAAGGTGGGGTTTCAAATGCGGTGGATCTTGCTGAAAAACTAAAGTTTTCGGCTATGCAGATCTTTACTAAAAATAATAATCAATGGAAAGGTAAACCGTTATCCGATGATGAAGTGAATTCGTATAAAACTAAATTGAAAAACTCAGGGATAAAATTTGTGGTTTCCCATGACTCATACTTAATTAATCTTTGTGCTAAAGATGAGGAAATATTGCAAAAATCACGCGAAGCATTTTGGGATGAACTGAATCGCTGCGAAATGTTAGATATTCCCTTCCTGAATTTTCATCCCGGTGCTCATGGCGGAAACGGAGAAGATTACGGAATTAAGATGATTGCAGAATCGATAAACATTGTTCACTCAAAAACTAAAAATTTTAAAGTTAAAAGTATGCTCGAAGTTACTGCAGGACAAGGAACTGCATTGGGTTACAAATTTGAACACTTAGCCAATATAATCGATCTTGTTGAACATAAAGAAAGACTGTCGGTTTGTATTGATACAGCACATATTTTTGCCGCAGGTTACAATATCAAAGATGAAAAAGAATATGAAAAAGTTATAAATGATTTTGATGAAATAGTCGGGCTTTCCCGATTAAATTGTTTCCATATGAATGATAGTAAAAAGGAACTAGGCTCACGAGTAGATCGCCATGACCATATAGGAAAAGGATTTATTGGTGTTGAAGGTTTTAGAAATATTATGAACGACAAGCGTTTGACTCATATTCCAAAAATACTCGAAACCCCAAAAGGGAAAGAGCAATTAGAAGATTTAGAAAACCTCTCCGTTCTTAAAAGTTTAATTAGATAATCACTACGGTTCTAAAGTTCGCAGAACAATAATTCCTGTATGCTTTTTAATTTTTAAAAGATACTTATGTAAAGTTGTATCAGTAATTTGTACCTTTGAACCTACTAATGGAGCATGCATGAAGTGAATATCTCCATTATTCATTCTTACAGCTATTCCAACGTGAGAAATATCTAGACCATTCAGATTAGTTGTTATTGCTATTAAATCACCATTCTCAATCTTATTTTCAATTTTATTAACCTCTGCTTTAGGGATATAATAATACTGCCGCAAGTTAATTTCTTTTTCTTGTGAAGCTATAACCGGAATAAATGATGGATTAGATTTAAGCATTTTATAAGAATCGGGATTTTTCGACATATAACCGACTTTAAACTTTATCTCCTTACCACCGATTTCCTTTGTAACATCCTTAATAATACCCTTTGATGAATTATAAAAAATCCAATCTGAAAAATAATGAAGACGTGATGGATAACCTTCAATAATTCCTTTACGATATCGTATAAAAGTTAATTCATTCTGATAATCTTCGAAAGAAGTTTTTCCCTTTTTTACAGAACGTGCAAATGTAAGCGAGGTTTCAAGAAAAGTAGTGCAATCCAAACCTGTTAAATTGATTGCCAACTCTTCATCCCCTTTAGTTTCAAGGGTGTGAGCCACATAATCTGTATTAAGAAAAGTTTTGCCAACTTCAGTAACAAGTTCTCCAATTTTTAAATTATCCAATTTCTTATCGATAACCAGTTGAAATTTTGAATTACAAATTTTAACATCTTTTTCAGAAAATACTTGTCCAAATGAAATGGTTGTAATAATAAGGAGTAAATAAATAATATTTTTCATATCGGAAAATCCTCTTCCTGCTGAACAGGAGTTATTTGATTAGTTTCAATTTGTCTAAAATGTTCACGACTTTCGAAACGTGCATATTCTTTTATAAATGATAATTGAATCTCCCCAACGGGACCATTTCTTTGTTTTGCAATAATAACTTCAGCCATGCCTTGAGTCGAATTTCCATTATGGTCTGTTGTAATTCCATAATATTCGGGACGGTTAAGAAACATCACAACGTCAGCATCTTGCTCTATGGAACCTGACTCACGTAAATCAGAAAGTTGTGGTCGTTTATCAGTACGAGCTTCAACAGCACGATTAAGCTGTGCTAAAGCGATAATTGGAATATTTAATTCTTTAGCGAGCGCTTTAAGTGATCGTGATATTTGTGATATTTCTCTTTCACGACTTTCAGACTTGGCTGGTCCTTGAATTAGCTGAAGATAATCAATAACAATAAGTCCAATATTCTTTTCTGCCTTTAACCGACGAGCTTTAGCCCGAATTTCAAGAATGGTTTGAGCAGGTGAATCATCAATATAGATCGGAGCCTCAATAAGCTTTGAAGCTATTTTACCAAGTTTCATTCCATCCTCACCAGGAAGTTTTCCGGTTCTAACTTTATGTGCATCCAACCTACCTTCAGCACATATTAAACGTATAACCAATTGTAAGGTAGCCATTTCTAAACTAAAAAAAGCAACCGGTATACGAAACTGCATTGATGCATTCCTCGCCAACGACAAAGCAAAAGCAGTTTTTCCCATTGATGGACGCGCGGCAAGAATTATAAGATCAGATTTTTGAAATCCACCAAGAATTTCATCTAAATCATAAAAACCGGTTGGTACCGAAAACTGTTTGTAATCTGATGAGTGAATTGCTTCAATATATTCTAATGCTGAACGAACAGCTCTATCCATATCTTGATAAGAGCTTTTCATATATTGTTCGGTTATTTCAAAAATTCTACGTTGAGCAAAATCCAAAATATCAAACGCATCTTCACTACTTTGGTAAGCCTCTTGAGCAACTTCGTGCGTTGCAGTAATTAAATTGCGAAGAATAGCTTTCTCAAGAATTATTTTTGCATGGTATGTAATATTTGCGGCTGAAGAAATATCCTGTGCAAGTTGACTAAGATATACAGCTCCACCTACGGCTTCAATTTTCCCCGCTTTTCTCAATTCTTCATAAAGAGTAACAGTGTCGATAGGTTCATTTGATTC